>CAZAHQ010000021.1:0-17895 GCA_964484415.1 uncultured Acidobacteriota bacterium
GGGACCGCCTGCCACTCGGTCATGGCGCCGGAGTACACGACCTACAAGCGCTCGCCGCACCAAAACGTGAAGTGCGTGTCGTGTCACATCGGTCCAGGTGCCGACTGGTTCGTCAAGTCGAAGCTGTCGGGGTCGTGGCAGTTGGTGTCGGTAGCTCTCAACCTGTACCCGCGCCCGATCCCGACGCCGGTGCACAACCTGCGCCCGGCGCGCGAAACCTGCGAGCAATGTCACTGGCCCGACAAGTTCGTGGGCGACCGCTTGAAGGTAATTACCCACTATGGCGACGATGAAGCCAACACCGAGAAGAAGAACGTGTTGTTGATGAAGGTGGGCGGCGTTCAGGGGCGCGAGACACGTGGGATCCACTGGCACGTCGATCCTAATCATCGGATCGAATATCAATCCGACGGCACGCGACTCAATATCGGGGTCGTCAAGTTGATCAGGTCGGACGGTACCGAGGAACTGTTTCAGCCGAAGGCAGGCGGAGATGCCGCCAAACTGTCAGCCAACGGCGACTGGCGCGTGATGGACTGTATCGATTGTCACAATCGACCCTCGCACATCTACCGCATGCCGCAGGACGAGATCGACAACGCGATGGCTTCCGGCGACATCGACAAGACCTTGCCGTTCATTCATCGCGAAGGGTTGGCCGCGCTGAAAGCCAGCTACCCCGACGAAGAGGCGGCACGCCAGGGGATCGACCAGAAACTGCGCACCTTCTATTCGTCGCTGTCGCCGGCGCTCGCTCCCGACAAGCTCGCCGAGGTCGATCGTGCCGTGAAAGCGCTCGGCACCATTTGGAGCAACAACGTTTTTCCACAGATGAAGGTGGAATGGGGCACCTACCCGACGCACCTAGGTCACGAGAATTTCCCTGGGTGTTTTCGTTGTCACGACGACGAGCACACCACGGCCCAAGGCAAGACGATCAGCGGCGATTGCACGATTTGCCATTCGCTTTTGGCGATGGAAGAAGAAAACCCGGAGATCCTCAACCAACTGAACCCGTAGACGTTGATGACGTCCCCGCTGTTTCGGCGCGCCGCTATTTGGTGAGCGCGCCGAACACTTTCTGCAACAGCGTGCTGGCCTGACCGACAGGATTGCGGCGGATCCTCTTCTCCTCATCGCCGATCATCAGAAACAGTCCGTCGAGCGCTTTCTGCGTGACGTACTCCTCGATATTCCCCTGCTCCTTGCCTATTAATCCCAACTGCGCTGCTTTGCCCCCGATCGCATTGTACTGGGCCGCAAGCCCGACCTTCGCGGTGGCGACGCGCACGATCGGCAGGAACTTCTCCGTCAGAGGCTTGCGTGTCGCTTTGCGAAAGTAGTCGGTGGCTGACGTTTCGCCGCCGGTCAGGATCTGCTTGGCGTCTTGCACGCTCATCGACTTCACGGCCTCGACGAGCAGCGTCTTGGCCTCCGGGACAGCCGCTTCGGCCGCTCGATTCATCGCCAACTCGAGCGCCTGTGTCTGTTCTTTCATGCCGAGCGTGTCCAACACCTTGCGACTCTTCTCCAAGCTTTCCGGCAACGGAATCTTCACGCGCTTGTTGCCGAAGAAGCCATCGGCCTTGCCGAGTTTCGTAACCGCGCGCACCGATCCCTGCGACAGCGCCTCGCGCAGCCCGTCGAGCGCCTCGCGACTGGTGAGTTGTTCCAATCCCGCCGATGCAGCCAAGCCACTGAGAGCGACGAACGCAAGCACCACATGGCGGCGCATGATGTTCCTCCAAAGATCGCGACTCAGCCGGTGAAGCAGTGTGCTCTGGATGCTGACTCGCGTACGTGACACCCTTCGAAATGGTCGTTGACCAACCCCATCGCTTGCATGAACGCATAGCAGGTTGTGGGTCCGACGAAGCTCCAGCCACGGCGCTTGAGGTCTTTCGACATTGCCGTCGACTCGGCCGACTTGGTGAGCGCCATTACCGCAGCGTACGTGACGCGCGCCGGACGAGACTCGGGTGCCGGCTCGAAGCGCCAGAAATAGTCAGCCAGCGACCCGAACTCCTCGGCCAACTCGCAGGCTCGACGGGCATTGTTGATGGTCGACTCGATCTTGCCGCGATGGCGGACGATCGAGGCATCCAGCAACAGCGCCTCGACATGTTTGGGCGTGAACCGCGCCACCTGCTCGAACTCGAAGTCCGCGAATCCGCGGCGGAAGTTCTCGCGCTTTCTCAGGATGGTCAACCAACTCAGTCCGGACTGGAACCCTTCGAGACAGATCTTCTCGAAAAGGCGGCGATCATCCGTTACCGGAAATCCCCATTCGGTGTCGTGATAGGCACGATAGTCCTCGGACGCGGCACACCAAGAGCAGCGGGGTTTGCCATCGTCGGCACGAATCAAACCATTCGATTCCGAAGTCATGCGGGGTGCGAGTCTCGGCTCGCGAGGGAGAGGCGTCAAGCTAGCGCCGGTCGCCGCGCCATCGGTGTGCAGACCCGTAGGACCGATGGCGCGCTGCTCAAAGAGTGGACGCCGGCGGGGGTTTTGGCCTGGCCTGCAAGGCCCTGAATTTTCTTTGGTCCAGATGGCGGAGATCACCTCGACTCGGTGTCTTTCCAGGTGAGGGCAAGACGGACGCTGGCCCCGAACAACAGGAAGGAAGCCGCCGTGAGTCACGAGCATCCAAACTTGGCCGCCACCACCCCGTCACATGACGCGGGGGTTGACCGGCCGGCCAGGCCCGAAGCACTCTCCCTTCCACCTGCCGTGGCGCGGGGAGGCGAGCCGATGAGCGATCCAGGTGATGTAACCGTCTTGCTGAAGGCGTTCGGCGGCGGTGACCACGACGCGCTCAATCGGTTGGTGGAACTGGTCTACGACGACCTGCGTCGGATCGCACATCGGCATCTGAGGCACAACCGCGATCACGGTCAGTTCGAGACGACCGGCCTCGTGCATGAGGCGTATCTGCGATTGATCGATCAAACCCGCGCGACATTCGAGGATCGGGGGCACTTCTTCGCGGTCGCCGCGCTAGCGATGAGGCAGATCTTGGTGAACGCCGCACGGCAGCAGTCGGCGCTGAAGCGCGGAGGGGCCAATCAACCGGTCACACTCGAGGAGGATCGGCTGGCGATCGATGCGCACGCAGAGCGGTTGTTGGCCATCGATGAGGCGCTGTCGAAACTGGCCAACGTCGATCAGCGCCTCGTGCAGATCGTGGAATGCCGCGTGTTCGCAGGACTCGGCGACGCCGAGATCGCTGCAGCACTGAATATTTCGGAACGGACGGTGCAGCGCGACTGGGTTCGCGCGCGTGCCTGGTTGGCATTGATGCTCGGCGAGGGAAAGACGCCCGAGCTGTAGCAACTCGAACACTCGTCACGACTCACTCAATCGAACCGGCGCAACTCGGCGGTGACCATCGGTCACGTGCGTAGGAGCTGTTGCGCCATACGGAGGACACGATGTACCTGACCCGAATCGAGAAACTCTGCTTGACCCTGTTGAGCTTGATCGCGTTGACGGCGAGCGGTTGCTCCTTGGCTCCGGCTGCGGCCGTGCAACGCGATCCGTCGCAGTTCCCTGAGATCGAGCGTGGCCGTTATCTGGTGACCGTCTCCGGCTGCAACGATTGCCATACCCCGCTGAAGCTGACGCCGAATGGCCCGGTCCCTGACGAATCGCGATTGCTCAGCGGTCATCCCGAGAACTTCAAGCTCGGACCGGCACCGAAACTCGGGAGCGGTTGGATGTTCGTGGGTGCCGACACCATGACGGCGTTCGTCGGACCTTGGGGCGTGAGTTACGCGCGCAATATCACCTCGGACACCGAGACCGGGATCGGCTGGATGCCGCTGGAGATGTTCGTGCAGAGCATGCGTACTGGAAAACATTTCGGAGCCGGCCGACCGATCCTGCCTCCGATGCCGGTTCAGAACTTCAAGTACTTCACCGATGAAGACCTGAAGGCGATTCACGCCTACCTGCTGTCGACCAAACCGGTCAAGAACCACGTGCCAGAGTCGGTTCCGGCAGCACCGTGAGATTGACCACTTCGCCTACCCCATGCTGGTAGGCGGAGTGCCGCGACCAAACCGGTGTGCGAGCACATCGACTTGTTTGGCAGGCTAGGCTGGGCCTCGAGGCTCGGCCTGGCCTGCACGCTTGGCTCGTCGACCCGAGCGATCGCTGGCAGATCAGGCCGTACCTGCGAACAGCGCGCGGTAGTCGATCGATGGCGCCTTCACGTGCGCTGCCTGCGCTACGTAGCGGCGCGCCAGTGCATCTTTGCCAAGACCGAGGACCGTGCCCACCAGTCCGATCGCCTCCATGGCGTCCTTCGGCGGAAGCCGATCGAGCACTCGCTTGAAGATCGACTCCTCCAGCACATTGAACGCCGTTTGTACTTCGCGCAGGTCGAATCCGGCCGTGAACCGTTCCTCGGCCACTTGCTCTGCATAGCGGAGCATCGCGGTGGCATTGCGGGTGTGCATGCTGTCGCGCGTCAAGTCGAGTAGTGCGCCAAGTCGCGCGCGAAGCGGCTCGTCGCCGTCGGCCTCGTAGTGTGCGAGGTGACTGCGGCTCACGGCGGTCAAGGCTTCTCGGAGGATCGACTCACGTTCTTGATTCAACAACTCGTAGATTGTCATGGTGAACTCCAGACTTCAGCGCACCCAGTGTCGTCGCGTCGCCGGAGAGCCTCAAACGACAAATGCCTGTTGACAGCCACCGTCTACACGCCGGCGCGGCGAGCCGTGCAGAGTTTTCACAATCCTGCGGAAGATGGCGTTCAAAAAAAGCGGTGCGGATCGTCTCGCACCGCTCCACTGACTTCAGATCGAACGAGGGTCAGGCACCCTTGCGCAGCGACTTCACCATTTGTTCGAAGGCACTGCGCTGTGCAACCAATGTCGTTTCGGGTCCGGTGAATTTGAAGAACCAATTGGCGTCCGGTCCCTCGGCAATCGCACCCAGCAACATCCCTTTCTCTATTTCCTTGGCGGCGGCACCGCCCATCGGCATGCCACCCGAGTACTTGCCGGTCACCTCGACCATCAACACCGTGACATCACCGACCTTCAGCGACGTGGTCTTGGCGGTTGATGGTTGCCCGTTGGGTTGCGTGAACTGCGACGCCCAACGTTCGGCGTTCGACTCGGGCGATCCTCCTTGGTTCGGGCCGAAGTAGAAGACGATGCACTCGCCGTCCCCACCCGGGCCTGACACACGGTACTGCGCGCGTCGCATCGAGGAAGACGGCTGTTCCGAGACCCAGCCTTGCGGCGCGGTCCACACCATGCCGGTCGCTCCGGTACCGCTCCCCTCGGGGGGCGCGACGATCTGACCGGCACCCATCATTCCTGCACCCGAGTTCGAGCCGCCTGCTTCGATCGGCGGATGGCCGGGAGGGAGTTGGGAAGGATCGCGGGTCTGATCCTCGGTAAGCGGGGGCGCCGCGGGTTGCGAGGAGGGACGGGTCACCGCGGGGTTATTGACCGGAGGCGGGGTGACGTTGTTGCCGCCACACGAAACCAGCACAACGGAAAGGACGGCGATCGAGGTGAGCTTCAATCCAAGATTGGCGGTCACGGCTTTCTCCTGAGGTACACGCGTTCGGTTCGCGGACGCCCTAATTACCGGTCTTCATCTCGCCGCGCAACAGACTGGTGAGCTGCTCGCCGTTGGCGAAGACTTTGACCTGTGAGGCCGCGCGAAGTTTGGCGGCCCATTCCTCCACGCTCTTGGTGCGTTTCTCGTCGAGCAAGCGGCGGGCGATCGTCGCCTTGACCTCGTCGTAGGGTCGCGCAGCGGCGGGCACCAGGTCCTTCACGAATAGCGCGAAATACGGTGGTTGTGCGTCGCCGTAGAAACGGAAGTCCCCGGGCCGGGCACCGGTGAGCGCCTTCTTCAGCGGCTCGGGCATCGTCTCGACGATCAGCAGTTCGCCGCTCGCGCCCAAGACGCTGCCCGCCATCACAGGGTCGGCTTGGCCGTCGGCATTGGCACGCATCCAGCGCAGGTCCGCCCCCTGGCGGAGTTTTGCGAGGGAGGCCTCCGCGTCGGCGCGCTTCAGAAACGCCAGATACTCGAGTCGGATCATTGCCTGTGTCGAGTATTCCTTGGCGTGGGTTCTCTGGAACTCCTTCACTTCCGACTCTTCCAACTTGAGGCTCGGGTCGACGACCTTTCTTACGAAGGCGCCAAACACCAAGCCGTCGCGCTCGTCACGTTTCTCGGCACGGAAGCTCTCGGTTTGATCGAGCTTCAAGCGACGTGCTTCCTTGATGACGACGCGGCGGGTGAGAATGTCATCCAGCATCTCTCCCTTGCGGATGTTGATCTTCTTCTTGGTGACCGCTTCGTCGACACCGTGGAAGAACTTCTTCTTGAGGTTGTCGGCCAGATCGGCAATGGTCACCGGGTCCTCGCCCTTGATCGTCGCCAAGACGCGCTTGTCGGCGGCGAGTTTGTCGAATCCAGGCTTGGCCGATTCGAAGTCCAGGCTGTCGAGCAACTTCTTGTCGATTTGTGTGTATTGCTGCCGCAGCGATGCCGTGTAGTTCTCGATCGAGGTCCCGCGCTGGCGATCGAGCACCACCTGTTCGATCTGCTTGCGCGCGGCAGGATCGTCGGGGTAAACCAGCTCGACCAGCTTGACGATCGTGAACTTGGTATCGAGCTTGATGGGCGGCGTTACCTCGCCCGGCTTCAGCTTCATGACGGCTGGCCCGATGCTGGGGAGTAGCGCACTGGGCTTCACCGATTGCTCATCGATCCCATGCGTCAGCCGTCCGGCAGTCACCATTTCCTCTACCGCGGTTTCGAACGGTTTGCCGGCTTGGAGCCGCGAACTCAAGTCCTTTTGCAACGCCTCTGTTTCCAACAGCACCGATCTGAGCTTGAATTGCTTGACCTCTTCTTTGTAGAGGCGTTGGACCGTCGCGGCATCGGGTACGGTGATCGCTTCGCCGTAGCGGCGAAACAATGCAGTACGCAGGGCATCTCGTTCGAACACGCCGAGTAGCTTTGCGATCTCGGGGAGATCGGCCAGGCCGATCCGCTCGGCCTCCTGCACGATCAGCTTGGTGTTGATCAGGCGCGTCAGCAGGTCCGCCGGATCGCGCTTGGCGATCGGGGCGTTGGGCTGTTCAACCGCCGCATGCACCGAATACATCTCGGCCTTGAACTCTTGCAGGGTGATCGGTTCACCGTTGACGCTGGCGACCGCTCGCTGTCCATCGATGACAGGCAGCGTGGGCGGGGCGGCAAGACTCGATGCCCCGGCAAGCATCAGGCTCAGACAGATCAAGGGACGGCGGAGGTCGTTCATGGAGTCCTTTCAGGAGTCAGCGTCACAGTGCCTTGCCGCGACCAGACCGGCAACAGTGGCAAGTCATCCAGCAGATTGACCTAGGACAAGGAAATCGGGCCGGAACCGATCGCTGGGGCTAGCGCGCCTTCGCTACGGTCGGCACCTTGCTCTTGGCTTGCGCAAGCATGCGGTCGATCACGGCACCCGCCAGGCCTGAACTCAGGCCCTGCGCGGTGTGGACCCGGCCCGCATCGAAGAACACGACCTTCTCGTCCCCGAAGCGACGGCTCCGCGACGACCAAACCACCTGACGGGCCTCGGTATCAACCGCTTGAACCGAGAAGGCGACGACCGGTCCTCCCGGTGTGCCGGAGGCGTCTTGGTATTCGATCACGGTGCCGATCAACACCAGATCGACGTCCAAGAACGCGCGCAGCAGATCGATCTGCGCCAGCGACAGACCACCCTGTTGGATCGTTCGAGTTTCCAACAGTGCCTCACGCACCAAACCAGGTTCGACAACACTGACGGTTGTCGTGCGCGACAACTGGCGAATCAGTTGTAGCGCCACCAACTCGCCGGCCTCTTTGCGAGTGCTCTGATTGGCGAACGACAACACGGCAACGCGCTGCGCGGTGCCGGCCTCGAAAGTCGACTGGGAGGCTCGGTAGACGCTTCGCGGCGGAAAGCGGCGCCTCGATGGTCCTGCGTACTGGGTCGGTGGCCCGTTGCGAGCAAAGGCGTCGGCGAGTGCGGCCGTCGCCCGCGCCAACAGCACGCGCGGATCGGTGACCAACTTCATTCCCAGGATTCCAGGTTGTTCGTCGCCGGCCAGCGTGACGCTCTCCATCCACAAGATGCGCTGGTTCTCTCCGGTCGAAACCAGCCGGGCGGTGAGTGAAATCCGCGGCGGATAGATCTCGTCGTACTCATCGAGCGAGGTAAGCATGACCGCGGCGACATTCGCCTCTTGAAAGAAGGCGCGGCCCATTTCCTTCGACAGGCCGCCGGTGTAACGCATGCGGTGACGTTCCATTACTTGGCGGAGTTGCGAGTCATCCAACAGTCTGATGCCCCGCGCCGTCATCTGGCGTTGCAGCGTTTCGCCGATTTCACGCATGGGGGCCAGTTCACCGGTCAGGTTTTGCAACGGAAGAAAGGCAATCGCATCTTGGCGATCGGCGCGTGGCAACGAGCCCTGACGCCCACTGGCACAGCCGGTGAGGCTCAGCAAGAGCAGCAACACCACGCACCATCCGGTTCGCAGCTTGCGCGACTCGCGCTGTCGATGACCAACGCACCTAGGCACCGCTGTCCCTCGGTAGAACGAAGCCTGTTACTTCTTCTTGAACAGCTTGTCGAGCAAGTCCTCGACTGCCTTCTCGGTAACCTCATCCATTGGTTGGCCGCCGCCGCCGAAGAGTCGCGCGGATGCCGTGACGCCGCCCTGCGTCGACGATGCAGTCCATACGACCTTCCCCGACTGCGCCTCCAGCATCTTCAGGCTGACCGAGATCACATTCGATGAGGTCGAGCCCGATCGGACTTCGCCATACTCGAGCACGGTGCCGGTGATCACGACGTCGGCCTGTACGATCTTTGCCAGTGCCACTGCTTCCTCGGAGGTCGGGGCAATCGGGTTGGCCACGTTGGCGCGCGCGCTCCCGCGTGCGACCTCACCTGGCGGCAACACATACAGCCCACCACCGGCTTGCAGCATCGTCATGAACACATCGCGGGTTCGATCTGCTGCGTTGGGGTTGGGCGTCAGGTTGGCGAACGGCAGCACGGCTACCGTCTGAGCCAGGCTGAAATCCATGTTGGGGTCGTGGTAGGTGACCTTCGAGGCACGACCCGACGCGCAGCCCAGCATCGTCACGACGGCCAGTAACAAGGGCCAGCGGCTCCACATTCTTTGTTCGCTCATGGCGTTCGTCCCTCAGCGGCGCGAGCTAGAAGGCAACCCGCAAGGTCCCACTCAGAATCTCGGTATCGATCCGTTGTGGGGTCGAGTCCAATCGTTGTGAGAAATATGCTACGTCCAGATAGGCCCTTTTGGAGATGTCCCAGCGCAAGCTCGGCCCGACCGTGCGCTCCGTGGCATCAAACTCGGATCGGACACTTTCGGTGTAGCTGAAGTTGAAATGTAGGGTTCCGTCCGGGAATGGCACCCAACTCAGCGTGTAGTTGTTGATGTCGCGTTCCAGCTCACCCTCGCGCCGTTCCAGCCGATACGACCCAAACAGGTACAGCGTGGAGAGCGGACGCACCGCCACGTTGATCTCGCGAGCGCTCACCAACTGCGGGCGGACACGGGGTGTTGGGCCCGCGGCCAGTGCGTCCTCCGATTTCTGGTAGTTCAGGTTGACCGTCAGCTTGGGATTGGGGGCGAGCGTTGCCGTGGCGTTGATCTGGGTGCTCTCGACCCGCGGAAGTCCCTCGACCGCGGTGTAACCCTTTCCCAGGCCCACATTGACATCGATCCCACGGTAGAGCTCGGCGTTGGTGTTCAAGAGCACCGAGTTCTGCTTGGTCTGCAGCCCCGCAATTCGTTCGTCACGCCCGCTGAACACAAGGCTCTCGCGCAGCGCCGGCAGCGGAATGGCGGAGACAGCAGCGGTGTACACGTAGGCGGCACGCGAGCCGTCACTCTGACGTCCTACCTCGCGTGCGATGCGCGCACTGACCGAGTAGGTATCGTTGAAGGCGTGAGCCAACGAGAAGCCGTTGGACCAAAGGTATCGCGCTCGCGCCGGTCCCGGCTTGTTGTACAGGTAGCTGAACTCGTGATGGATCGACGGCGTGTCGAGGATTCGAGTCCGCACGTCCAGGTTGTAGTTATGCGATGTCGAGCGGATCGACCCGCGCACATCCGCGGCGTTCCTGCGCAGCTCGGCCTGAAGCTCGGTGACGAAGATGTCGGGGAACAAGCCGCGGGGATCGTTTGCCAACGGCGCGACGACCAGCTTTACGTACCGCGTCACAACCGTGGTAAAGCGGATCTCGAAGCGGCGCTGGATCGGGTCGAAGCTGGCGCCGTTGGAGGCCGTCACGACGTCGCGGCGAACCCAGCGCAGGTTGTCGATGCTGGTGTACACCTCCCAGACGAACGTATCGGCCACATCCGGGAGTGTCAGTTCACGATCGACGGTCACCTGCAGCGTGTTGACCTCGGTGTCGCCCCCGAAGTCGATTCCGAAGTTTCTCAGCCGGCGATCACCACTGAGTGGTTCGAAGCCGAGGTCGATCCCGCTGCTGACGGTCAGGTTCTCGTCGACCAAGCTCGGAGTCGACGCCAGGGCGCCGTCGGTTGGTATGTCGTCCAACGACGAGAGACCGTCGGCGACGAGCAAGATCGGAAAACGCACTTCTCCATTGACGGCGATCTCGGTGCGGGCGGCGCGATACGAAACCTCGTAGTTGGAATTCACCGCCAGCCGTCGATCGAGGAATGTGTCGGAATACGTGATGCGAGCGCTGTGATTGACCGAGCGGATGTCGGTTTGATCGAGTCGATCGGTTCGCTTGTTGAGCGATCCGCGATACTGCAGTCGGAGCGCCTCGATCGGACTGTACTGCGAGGTGAGCTGCAGCAGGTCGGCGCTGCTATCGGTCAGCAGCCGCGTGGAGTCGTAGTCGTTGGTGTGAAAGAACTGCAATCGCCAGGTCGGAAGGTCCACCGGAAACCAGCCGAGGGTGGCGTTGAAAGTCTCACGGATCTGCTTTGTCGTCTCCCGATCGATCGGTTTGATCCGTTGCTCATTGCGGTCGAACGAAACGTCTGCCACGTAGATCGGAGTGCGCAGTGTCAGCCCGATGTAGGGACGTGTGCGCCGGCTTTCGGTGTCGAGCCCTTCCGGCTCGAGTTGCGTGTCGTTGAGTTCGAAGAAGCCGCCGATGCGGAAGCGCAGGTTGGGCCACAGCCTTTTGTTGAAACCGAAGCTGTAGCGCTGGAGCAGCGAATCGAACTGCGCCTCCCGCGCCTCCTGGTCGGCAGGCGTTGTCGTGACATTGACGCGTGATGTCCCCAACTCGAAGTAGCCGTCGATGGTGTCGACGCCCTGCGCGGCAGCCAGGTGCGACGCGAGGATCGCAGCAGCGGCAAGACCGATGGAGACGACCCGGCGCATGACCGTTGCTAGCGCTCGCCCGCAACGACGATGGCGTACGGTTGGATCCCCACATCGAGCGTCGAACTCGCCCGTTTGCTAACCAAAGGCACGATCTGAACCTGCCCTTCTCGTGGCAACACCAGCAGAAGGCTGTTGCTCTCTCCGTCGATCGCCATGAAACCGATGTCCTGGCTCACCCGAATGTTATCGACTGGGAGAAAGGACTGCGGGTCGTATAGGTCAATCGCGTCGGCGTTGCGCCTGGCAATGAAGAATCGATCGGTTTGTAGATCGACCTTGAGCGCTGTGACCTCCGACCCCACGTAGACGCGCCGCAGCACGGTCAGCGAGTTGGTGTCCAGAACCGTCACATAAGGGGAGGCGCGGTGTACCACATAGAGACGGTCGCCTCGGCGATTGAACTCCCCGCGGAATGGGTTCGCCTCGGTCACGATGCTTCGGGCGACGGCGCCCCGGGGGATGTCGATCACGGAAATGTCATTGCCGGCGCTGTTGAACACGAAGGCGCGACGCCCAGTGGGATCGATGACCAGATCGTGCGGCCCTTCACCGACGTTGAGCCGCTCGGTCTCCAGCAAAGATCGTGCGTCGATGATGCTGACCGTATTGGAACCGGCGTTGGCGGAAAGCAGCGTGTTGCCGTCGGAAGAGAGCACAAGCTCCTCGGGGCTGTCGCCGCCTATCAAGGTGAGCCGCTCGATCACGCGGCCTTCGATCAGGTCGATGACTTCAACCGAGTCGTCGCCGCTGCAAGCCACGTACGCGCGGCGGCGGGCCTGGTCGACCACCAGACCGCGAGGCGCCTTCCCGGTCGCGATCATCTGCACCACATGCCCCGAGCGTTTGTCGAACTGAACGACAACGTTGGACCCCTGCGCGGAAGCCAGCGCGATCAGACCGGCGGGCAGGCGATCCGGGATCGCTGCTGTGAACTCGGGATGAAAAACGAAATCCTCACCAACCGAACGGCGCGCATCCAGCGACAGGGTCAGTACCAACGCACGACGCTGTTGGACCTCGAACAGAACCTCGACGCTCCGTGCGCCCTCTTGGGACTCGATTCCCACCTCCAGGCCGACGTAACGCCCCGGAGGCAATGAGCCGCTTGTCACCAGCCGCTCGCGCGACGCCTGTGAGCTACCGACGAGCGTCGTGAGTGTCAACGGCTGCATCGTCCCGTCGTCACGCTTGGCGGTGATGCTGCTGAATCGAAGAGCCGACCGTGCCGCTTCAGGTGGGAGCGGCGTGAGATAGAGATAAAGGGCTCCCTCGTCTTCCAACACCAAACTGGTGGAGGGGGCCCTGACACCCGCACAACCGATCCAGCCGGCGCACGAGATTCCCAGGACCAATATGGCTAGCCGCGTCACGGGAGACCTCAATGCCGCAACCGCGGCGCCTTAGGCTAGTTCAACTGCGCCGATCACAGGTGCCGAATCGTGGCCCCGGTTTGACCACAAAGAAACGGGGGGCTGGCACGTGTCAGCCCCCCGAAGTAGTGCTCGGCAAAACGGTTGCTCAGGCCGCGCGAATTAGTCCTTGGCGTGGCACTTGTTGCAGAGCACGCGTTGATAGGTTGCAAACTTGGTTTCCGGGTAGTCGTAGTAGCCGGCCTTCATTTCGGCGTAGGTGCGTCCTTGCGACCACTTCGGATCCTGCGCGGCGACGACCGCTGCATCGGTACCTGGCCAACTGCCGGCAACCAGAATCAACTCGCCTTCCATGTTCCAGCGCAGACCCTCGACGAAGCCGGTGGCATGCGCACGGTGGCAGGACAGACAGGCAACTTGATCGTTGACCGCCGGACCGCCGAGCTGGCTGTTGTTGTTCTTGGCGTGCGCCGCCAGTGCGCTGTAGGCCTGGCCTGAATTCTCAATGAACGGAACCAGCGATAGATACGCGTCGGTGGTGGTGCCGGTCATGTTGCCCGAACCACGATACTGGTCGTACACGGTCTTGATGCTGGAGCCCAGATTCTCATCGATCGGATGCACGTAGTTGCCATCGCTGTGCATGCCGGGGTGACACGTTCCGCACCAGTTGCCCCAGGACTGATGACCGCTGGCGGTGACCGAACCATAGGCGACGCGCGTTTGCGTTACAGCCTCGGTGCGGTTGTAGGTAGCTGGTGCGACGGCCGACGGTACGCCGTTAAAGGTGACGCCATCCACGGTGTAACCGGCGCCAGCCAGCAGGCGATACACACCCACCGCTTCGCCAGCCGCCGGGGTCGGGCTGTTGTCGTACGAGCCGGACGCGATGATCGGACCACCGACTTTGGAGACGGTGCCGTTATTCAGGCGGCGATACTGACCATGCGGGTCATGGCAACTGACGCAACTGAGCTGCGCGCTCGGGAAGGTTCCGCCCGGAGCGGTGGCGTTATCCGGATCGACGACGTAGCCGTAGTCGGCGGCGATGATGTTGTGGCCATGCTTTTGACCTGGCTCAGTGATGGTGCTTCCGCGAAGCACGTAGGTGAAGGTCTTCTTCAGCCAACCAAAGTCTCCACCTGGGTTGCGCTGCAGCGGCGCTTGTCCCGGGCCCAACTTCGTATCGACGGTCGAGATGTGATAGCTGCTCGGGCCGGTGTCATTTGCGTTCTGATGGCAGGACAGGCAGGTCGAGCTTTGGTCGCTGCCCACCAATAGGTAGGTTCCGTTGGGGTTCGGCGAATGCATGCTGTGACAACCGCCGCATTCAGCCACGCCGCCCATATGGAACGCGTAGGAAGTGGAGCTCAGTCCCGCTAGTGCCAACGCTGCTGTGAAAACCGCTGCAACCACTTTTGCCGTTCTCATTGTCCTAAGCCTCCTTGGTGCTCTCCGGCTACCCGGCCTTGCTCTCGTGTCTGTGTGCCGCCCCGCCTTCAGAGGGGGTTTGCCGTGTCGGAGGAACTGGTTCGATGCAGAGTGTTCAACGTTCAGGTCCTGATTCCAATTGCGCTTGGTCAAGCAAGAGTGTCTCGATGTGGGACACCTCCCTTCATTGGTACGTCACGGTGAATACCGAAACTCCCCGGCTTCGGGCTTGGGTCACGAACAGCTTGCCCGATTTCACATAGGTCAACTGATTGGGAACGATCAGGTTTTCGGGGCGGATTCCCCTCGCCCCGAACTCGCGGACGAAGCGGAACTCCGAGTCGAAAACCATCACAACGCTTCGCAGTTTGTCGGCCACGAAGATGTTGCCGTGGTCGTCTCCCGTGATTCCGGCGGTGATTCCGAACATCCCCGGCCCAGATCCCGACCTGCCGAACGATTTGACGGACCCGTCGCGTGCCACGACGAACGCTCTGAACATTACCGGAATGGTGAACAGCAGATTTCCCGACGGGTCGACGTCCACACCGAAGATTTCTGTGTCGGGGCGATGCTTGTCATCGACCCCGGCGAGTTTTCCCAGGTCGTAGGATTTTTCGACTGAACCGCCGCGGTCGGCGCTGACCGCCCACATCTGCCTCGTGCTGACCAGCAAGAGCTTCCCGTCGCGATAGAACATCCGGCTGGGGGAGAACCCTGTGAATTCCTCGGGGAGGTGGGTCAGTGCCAATTGCGCCTTTGGCTCGCCGCGATAGTTGCACCGAAGGACGAACGCCTCCGGTTCGGTCCCACTGATCAGACCCGTGTCGGAGAGGATGAAGAGGTCGCCGTTCTCGTCGACAACCAGGTCTCGAATGTTCCCCAGATCGGTGTCGTTGCCGAAAGTGAAGATCTCCATTCCGGATGGGTTGAAGACCCGTACGGCATTTCCCTCGATCACGTAAAGCTCATCGTGGAGGCTGTCGCCCGAGAGCCGAACGTCACTGAACGGCAGCACGCCGGAGAAGTTCGCCAGGTTATACAGGTGGGAGACGGTGACCTGAGCGAGGCACGGCGAACCGCTGCCAGCAGCCAGGGCTACCAGGCTCGCCAGTCCGCTCGCAATGCCTCTACCGCTCATGCCTTACTGTTAATGCAGCCTCCGTGCCAGAGCGGGACATTCGCTAACCTCCTTAGTATGAGTACCTTGCAACGACAGGTTGAAACCAGTGGTCGGCCTTTGGGTGGAATCCCCAGGCTGGGCTGGGCAAATCCCCAGGTCGGGGCTGGGTCGTTGCCTCTCGGACTCTCGGCGGGGAGCGTCGGTTCGACACGACGGCTACTCGAGCCCCAGCTTCTTGATCTGATAGCGCAGTGAGTCGTAGCTGATGTCTAACAACTTGGCGGCTTGGGTTTTGTTGCCGTCGGCTCTCTGCAGAGCCTGCTCGATCAGGCTCCGTTCAACAGCGTCGAGCGAAATTCCACCATCGGGCAGGGTCATCGGCAGTTGTCCCGGGCTCGTTCCGCCACCGGAGTTCACACGGGGTCGAGCGATCTCCTTGGGCAGGTTATAGGGCAGGACGCGCTCCCCCTTCTCCAACACCACGATCCGCTCGATCACATTGCGCAGCTCGCGCACGTTTCCTGGCCAGCTATAGGCGGTCATCAAGTCGGCCGCCTCCGGGGAGAAGTCCCGCAGTGATGTTTTCTGATACCGCATGGAGAAATGCTCCAAGAAGTGGTGGGCCAACAGCATCACATCGCCGGGTCGCTCGCGTAGCGGTGGGATCTGCAAGGCAAACGCGTTGAGCCGGTAAAGCAGATCGATACGGAAGGCGCCTTGCTCGACGGCGGTCGTCAGATCGCGATTCGTGGTGGTGATGACCGTACCTTCGAAGGGGATCGTTTGCCGTGCACCGATTCTGCGCACCTGACGCTCCTCCAAGACGCGGAGCAACTTGCTTTGCAGGTGCAACTGCATCTCGGCGATCTCGTCCAGCAAGATCGTTCCGCCGTAGGCCAGCTCGAATACACCCTTCTTCTCGGACTTGGCGTCGGTGAACGCGCCCTTCTCGTGACCAAACAACTCGCTTTCGATCAATGTCTCGGGCAGCGCAGCGCAGTTGATTCCGACGAACGGCGCCTGGTTGGCTCCTTCGTCACCATGCATCCGCTCGTGAATGTAGCGCGCTAGCAGCTCCTTGCCGGTGCCGCTTTCGCCCGTGATCAAGATCACACCCACGCCTGCCTCGGCGAGGGTCGTGGCCTTCTCCTTCAGTTCCAGAATGACATCAGCCGTGCCGACAAAATCGTGCTGCATCAGTTCCTGGCTGACACGCCGCAGGTAGTCGACCTCGCGGCGCAGTCGGCCCTTCTCGACAGCAGCCGCGATCACGAGTTGCACTTCCTCCAAATTGAAAGGTTTGGTGAGGTAGTCGGCGGCCCCGAGCTTCATCGCTTTGACCGCTGTCTCGGCGCTATCGTCGGCGGTCAGCATCACGACTTGCCGTGCCAAACCCTGCGCGACGGCCTCTTCCAGCAGTTCGATTCCACTTCGCCCAGGCAATTTGATGTCCAGCAACATGACATCGGGCGCAAACACTCGAGCGGCCTCTATCACGCCAGCGGGATCCGATTCGGTGCGAACCTCGTACCCGTCGCCGCGTAGAACGCGGGCCAACATCGAGACAATCAGGTCATCGTCATCGACCACCAGAATGCGCGCCCTCGGCTTCATGCTGCATTGCCCTTGTCGGCCGAGCGCGCCGGGAGGCGAACGGTGAAAATGGAGCCGCCCGTCGGGTTGTCGGCGACCGTGAGTGTTCCGTCGTTCTGTTCGATCAGTTGTCGCGAGATCGCAAGTCCAAGTCCCGTACCCCCCCGCTTGGTGGTGAAAAACGGCTGAAAAATCTTGCCGACGAAATGCTTGTCAATCCCCTTGCCGGTATCGATGACGGCGATCTCGACCAACTCGCCTCCGCTCGCGGGTCCTGTCCGCACCGTGAGCGTTCCGCCATCGGGCATGGCGTCCACCGCGTTGATCATCAAATTCAGAAGCACTTGCTCGAGTTGATGCGGATCGGCAACGGCGTGCGGTAGCGCACCGAACTGCTTGACGATCTCGATCGACTTTTCTGGGTCCCTTCGGCCCAAACTGCTTCGCAAGTAGAACGCGAGCGTCGAATTCAGTGACGCGTTGATATCGAGTTCGGCCGGTTGCGGTCGAGGGGGCTTGGCGAAGTTCAAGAACTCCTTCATGAGTGTCTCGAGGTGGGCGATCTCGGCGACTACTTTCTCGATTGTCAACTTGTCTTCGCCGGTCAGATTCGCCTCTTTCGACAACACCTCCATCGCGACCTTGATCCCGGCCATCGGGTTTTTGATCTCGTGCGCAAATCCGGCAGCAAGTTCCCCTAACACCGCCAACTGCTCGGCCCGCTGCATCTTGGTGACCTGTTCCTGCAGCGACGACGCCATCTCGTTGAAGGCTGTCGCGAGTTCACCAACCTCGTGCGTCAGCCCGGTGACACGATGGTCGAGCTCACCAGCCTTCAACCGGCGCGTCGATTCCATCAGTGTGTACAGCGGTCGGGTATGGCCTTTGATGAAAATGACGCCCAGTATGCCGGTGATGATCGGGATGCCGATGACCAACAGGTACAACACTGTTCGCTCGGCA
>CAZAHQ010000022.1:0-17652 GCA_964484415.1 uncultured Acidobacteriota bacterium
GGTCGAAGATCTCGAGAGCCCGTTGCGGGTCCCACGAATTCCACGCAATCGTCGCGGCGGTGTTGCGCGTCGAAGCCCGGACTTTGGGAGCGCCGCTTTCGTCAGCCAAACGTATCGAGTTGGACGCCGCGGCCAGCGCTTCGCCCCATTCGGCGCGGTCGCGATGTCGTGACGCAAGCTGCGACCAGGCACGCGCTTGCTTTTCTAGATCTCCGCGTCGTTCAGCCGCTTCGATGGTCAGTCGCGCCGCTTCCATTCCGCGCGTGATGTCTCGTCCCAGTAAGCACTGCCGTTCGAGACGCCCCAGCAGTTCGATACGTTCCGGCGAATCGACCGCGACCAGATCCAGTGCCGTGCGGGTCATGCGCGCCGCGGCGCGATACAGATGCCTGGCCTCCAGCTCGGCGATCGCGGCGCGCAATGTTGGAAGCGCCGCCTCGGTCACCCCGATCGCGAGCCACTGCTTGGCCCGTAGCAGCGGCCGCCTCTCGTCGTCTGCCAGCGCGTCGACCCATCCCTGCCGCAGCGCTCGCAGGAGCGCCGCGTCGAGTCGAGACTCGATCGCAGCGCACAACTGCGGGTGAGCGATCGATAGTTCGTTGACTCCCCCGCGTTGAACGAGACCGCGCTGAATACAGTTGGTCAAGGCAGGTTCGAGCGGTCGAGCGATCACCTGCTCGAGCATTTGCTGCGGCACGACAGCATCGATCACCGCCAGCGTTTCAACCAATCGGCGCGACTCGGAATCGAGCGGCTCGAGCATCGAGCCGGCGAGTTCTTCCAAACTCTGCGGCAGGCTCGCCTCGAAACGATCGCCATGGCGCTGCATCTGCTGCAGGCCCAGTTGTACCCATAGCGGCCGCCCTGCGCTCGATCGATGGAGCCGTTCGGCGATCACCGCGGCGCGGGTCGGCCCGAGCACGTCGGTGGCAAGGGTTCGCACTGCTGCCAGGTCGAGCGGTGGTAGTTCCCAGGCGACCAACGACTGTTCCGCGACAAGCGCGAGCACTGGCGCCGCCGACTCGGTCCAACGATCGAACGGTCGCGCGGTGAGCAACCAGAGCGGCCCGCTGGCGCCCAGTCGGCTCAGCGACGCTTCCCAGGCAGCCAAGTCGGCGGGAGACTGGCGGTCGAGATCATCGACGACGACGACCGAGGCATCGGGAAGCGCGCGATCGAGTCTCTCGATGGCGACCACGCGTTCGCCGCGCGCCTTCAATTCCAGCGCGCACGCTTCCAGAAATCGTGACTTGCCGAGTCCATCCTCGGCCACGACAACGATCCCGCGCGATTCACCGCAGAGAAGCCGCTCGACAACCGTTCCAATCTGATCGGAGCGACCAGCCAGCGAGAGCGTGCTGGCGGCGGGCGCTTGTTGCACCTGGCCCAACGCGGCGTGAATCGCTTCCAGCACGCTGCGCGCATCCGAGCAGCGGGCTGCGGGATCGCTCGCCAGCAGGCTGGCCATCAACATGTCGATCGACGCAGGCAAATCGGCGCGCGACTCGGACGCCGGTACGAAGTGTGAGGCTGTTGCGAGTTGAACGGTTTCCGCGGCGGTTCGGCCCTGGTATGGGTATCGGCCGGTCAACGCCAGATACAACATCACGCCCAGCGCGTACAGATCGCTGCGCGTCGAAGCGGGCGCGCCCGCGAACAACTCCGGCGCCGCGTAGAGCAACGTGCCACCCGCTCCCTCGGAAGCGGTGCCGAGTTGCTCGCTCAGCCCGAGGTCCATCACGACAGCGCGTGGTCCGTGCCGCTCGTCGTCGACGATCAGTACGTTCTCCGACTTCAGATCGCGATGCACCGTGCCGTGCCGATGAAGTCGCTCGACCGCCAGGAGCGCTGATGCCAGCGCTCGCAACACCCACGCCGCCGATTTCCCAGCGGCGGCGGTCGCGAACGGAACGCCGCGAACCAAATCCATCACCAAAAACGGCCGGCCGGTGCCGCTGTCGATCCCGAGGTCATGAATCGCGACCAACTGCGGATGTTTCAGCGCGATCAACGCGCGCGCCTCGCGTCGCCAACGCTCCAACTCGGAGGTCGAGGCGGCATCGGTTCGGAACAGCTTGAGTGCTCGCGCCACATCTCCGTTGGAGCGAGTGTCGGTGACCTCGAAGACCTCGCTCTGCGATCCGGATCCGATCGCTCGCAGCACTTGGTAGCGGTCGGCGATCAACGGCGGAGTCTTCTCGAGCGTGAATCGCCGGAACAGTCGATACAGAGTTGCCCGGGAGATACCAAGCTGTTTCGCCGCCTGCAGACGATTCCCGTGAGCCTGGGCCAAGGCCGATTCGAGTTGGTCCTGTGTGATCTGGGGCTCTGCCATCCCTGGCTCCGATCAGGCTGTTCTCGTGTACCAACAATCGGGTGAGGGGTCAATCACCTAATTCAAAGATCCGCCGCACCGATTTCGAGAAGCGGCCGTGGAGAGGCCCCTCACTCGTCAGATCGTGGGCAGGATGGTCCGCATGTTGCCCGGTGATCCGAGTCGCACCGTTGCGCCACTCGATGTGGTGGTTGAGGGTGCGGCCGTTGGTCGACGCGGTGGTCGCCGGCACACTCACACGATTGGCAGTCTTACTCGCAGGTGAAGTCACCGTTGGCGCAATGTTCCTTACGGCGATCTTGTTTGTGACCTCGATCGGCCTCGTGCTGACCGCCCTCGGGTTGGCGGATCCATTTCGCGCCGACGGACGATGGGCGGTGCGCCTCATGATCCGAACCGGGCACAGCGGGCATTATCGCTATCCCGTCAGGCCGGATCTGTCGGAGACTCCCGCACGGAGTGCGACCTCGCGGAGCATGCGAGCGTCGGGCGACTCGATCCGCGCGGTGGCCTACGGGTCGAGACTCTGTGCGCGCCAACAAGCATCGGGCCCTTCACATTCGGTGTTCGCCAGCAACACTTGATGCAATCGCGCACGTTTCTCGGGTGATAGTTGATCGACGATGTTGTGCAACTCGTATGGGTCGCGCACCAAGTCGTAGTAGCCGCGCTCTTGCTGTTCGTTGTCGTACTCAACGTACAACGCGTGCGCCAGTCGCAGTGCGGCATACGACGGCGGGCTGCCGGCGGTCGGCTCCGCGAGATCGGGATCGTCCGGATCGGGGGCGGGGCGCTGGTGCTCGATCAGCGCCAAGCGGCGCCACGCTTCCGGTTCGATCCCATGCATCAGCGACACGAGGCTGCGACCATCCCGTGTCGTCGATTCTGAGCGGCCTCCCAGTTCCATGAACGTCGGGCACAGGTCGATGTTCTCGGTGATCTGATCGACGGTCGATCCTGGTGCGATCCCCGGCCCGACAACGATCAAAGGGACGCGGATGTCGGTCTCGAACGGGGTCGACTTGCCAGGACGAAGCGACCACTCCCCCATGTGCAGTCCGTTGTCGGAACTGAAGATCACGTAGGTGTTGGTCGCTCCCTGTGTCCGCAACAGCTCGCGAATCTCGCCGACCATACGATCGACCGCCTGCACCGCTTGAACGCGTCTACGGAAATCGCGGTCGATCGCTGCCTCGTCTTGCGCCGAGAGCACCGGGACGCGACGCAGCCATTGCGGTGCGCGATCGTCGACGCTCGGCTGCCAGCCAAACGCCGGTGTACGGGTGGCTGTGACGCCGGGGAACGCCTCGCGATCGCGTGGCGCGGGCGCATACGGATAGTGCGGCGCGAACGTAGCGATCTGTAGGAAGTACGGTTCGAACTCGTGGCGTTTGATGAACGTTGCTGCAGTGCGTGCCGCCATGTCGGTGAAGTAGTCGTGTGGCTCGTGACCATAACTCACCAACCGTCGGTTCCGGTTGACGGTGTAGTCGAAACCGGCATATCCCCAGCCGGCGCCGTTCCAGTCGGTCCAGCCCCCAGGTTCTTCGTCACGAGTCGGGTGATAGCCGTTGAGGTACTTGCCGATGAACCCGGTGGCATACCCGGCATCCTGCAGTGCGACGGCAAACGTGCGCGTCTCGTTGTCGTTGCGGTTGAAGGCTTGATAGCCGCCGTCAGGCCCGGTGTTGGCCAAGACGCCGGTGTTGTGCGGAAGCTGACCTGTGAAGATCGATGCGCGCGACGGGCAGCAGAGCGAGTCGGTCACGATGTAGTTGTTGAAGGTAACGCCGTCGCGCTGCATCGCGAGCACCTGCGGCATGTAGGGAATCAGGTTCCAGGCCAGATCATCGGTCAGGATCAAGACCACATTGGGGCGCAGATCGTTCGGGGTCGGAGAGCCCAGTGCGTCCGTCGCCGCGTGCATCGGCGATGCGAAGACACTGTTGAGGCTCGCGGCGAGTAACAAGAATTTAGTCGATCGGTTGAAGAGCATCGTGGCGCTCGCTTTCGAGAAGGTAGGCACGGCGAAATCATAAGCAAAGGGCTCGCCAGCGGCTCAACCGACAAACCACGCTGCTGTCGAACTCGTTCGCACCGCCGTGATCGAGCCTCGCTCATCGGCTGGCCTCGATCTGCTCGCGATCGAGAACCTCGCGAACCGACGTGTAATCGTCCACTTTGATTGACGCGTCGTCCCCTTTCGGCGACGCGATTCACGCCACGAACCACAAGAGAAGGCTTCCGCACGGTTCATTTCGTTGCGGCACGATCGATGCAAGAGGCTGTTTCAAGGGCAGCCGTCCACTGGGCCATTCGTGTCGACCGCGCGAGAGAAGCCCGCGCAAGGAGAACACCATGCAGATCATGCACAAGTGCCGCATCGCCGTGGTGCTGGGAGCGATCACCGCCAGCACCGCACTCGCCGCCGAGTTGCGCCAAACCAGCGAGTCCTTCGGCGCCAATACGTTCCGTGAACGTAGCGACCAGTTGACGCTGATCGTTGGAACGAACCTCGCCGCACAACGCCTCGATGATCTTTACATTCCGTTACCGATTGCGGTCGGTTATTCCGGCAAGGGACCCGAGATCAAAATCACGCCCGAGTCGTTCACGCTGGTCGATGCGGCGGGACATCGCTATCCGCTGGCCGGCTTGACGAGCGTGCGGCAGCACTACCCGAAACTCACGTTCGATCGCACGGTGCTGAGTGCACAACCATTGATCGTCGGCTTGCAGTTCGAAACCAGCCAGCGGGTCGCGGCCAATTTCTTCCCCGCCCCTAACGGCGGGTTGCGGACCGAGCATGTGAACCTCGCGCCGTTCATGTGGTTCACCGATGTGCTCTACGTCGAGCGCCCGCTCGATATGAATGGCGTGATGACGCTCGAGTTCAAACCCCAAGGACTCGATCGTCGGCTCGCGGTCAAGGTGGTTGTTCCAGAAATACAACGCCGAGCGGCTGCGACGTTGAGGCATTGACGGGGTGAGGGCCGCATGCCCGATGCGGCCCCCACGCTGACACCTGTTACTCACACGCCGCGTCGCGACATGCCTCACGACAACGGCTCGCCGATCCGTTGGAGCGCCGGCACCACCGTTTGACGTGTGTAGTGAATGTAGTGATGCCCGACGGCGGCGAGCGTCATCGCGCGAGCGAGCTTGGTCGGGTGGCGGGTCGCAGCCCAGGCCAAGAACTGCCAGTAGGCACGCCGATATCGACTTCGCACCCCTTGCGCGATCAGTGCGCGCCAGCCAGCGCGCAGTTCGCGCCAGGAGGGTAGCGGCTGTGCACCGCGCGGGGAAACCCAGCGCGCCAGGTTGCGGCGACAGCGTTGGAAGTAGATGTCGGGGTCATAGAGCGTTTCCATCACGCGGCGATAACCGTTGACCATCTGCTCGACCGAAAGTTTGTTGATCACGTTGGTGAGCCCGAACTGATCGCCGCGGTCACCGATTTGCGTCGACCGCAGCCGCCCCTCGCGTTGCAGGCGCTGGAAGAGCCGCGTACCGGGGAGCGCGCCGAGCAGCCCGACCATCGCGTACGGGATCGAGGCACGCTGCACGAACTCGATCATCTGATCGAAGCAGTCGGGGCCATCGCTGTCGAAGCCAAGAATGAAGCCGCCCCATACGTCGAGTCCGCGCGACATCAGTTCATGAACGCGCTCGACCGGATCGCCGGTGAGGTTTTGATGTTTGCCGGTCTCCTGCAGCGCCTCACGGCTGGGACTCTCGATCCCGAGAAACACGGCCGTGAATCCGGCAGCGACCATCGCATCGACCAGCGACGGGTCGTCCGCGAGATTCATGCTCGCCTCGGTGTAGAAACTGATCTTGGCGCGCGTGCGCTGCCGCCAGGCGGCGATCTCCGGAAGCACCGTGCGCACCGCCTTGCGATTGCCGATGAAGTTGTCGTCGACAAAAAAGACATCGCCGCGAAATCCCGTGCGACGGATCGCCTCGAGTTCGGCGACAACCTGTGCGGCACCCTTGACGCGAGGCTGACGGCCAAACAGTTCGACGATGTCGCAGAACTCGCAGGAGTACGGGCAGCCGCGTGAGAACTGCAACGAGAGTTGATGGTAGGCGCCACGACGAAGCAGTTCGTAGCGGGGTATCGGTACAATGGCCAAGTCCGGTCGGCGTGCGGCGCGATAGACCCGCGTCGCGCATCCCGCTTCCAACTCGCTGGCGAATCGCGGGAGGCTCTCTTCCGCCTCCCCGATCACCAGATGATCGACTGCCGCGAAGTCGTCCGGCAAGGCGCTGGCGTACGGCCCGCCGACGATGGAGCGTAGTCCGAGGCGTCGGCACCGGGCAATCTCCTCGTGCAGCGAGGCGCGCTGCGCCAGCATTCCGGTCAGCATCACCAGGTCGACGTCGCTCATCTGTTTGTCGGAGAGCGTCTCGATGTTCAAATCGACGAGACGGCAACGCCATGTCTTTGGTAGTAACGCCGCGACCGTAATCAGGCCGAGCGGTGGGAGCAGGCACTTCTTACCGACGAACCGAAGCGATTCCCGACCGCTCCAGTAGGCTTCCTCGAAACGTGGATTGACCAAAAGGACGTTCGCGATGCACCTCCAGTGGACACCCCCTTGTATTCCCGATGCGTCATGGCAGCGTCATGGCATCCAAGGATTTCCCAGCGGACCACCCTAAGGGGAGCCGCGCCGGACCCGCCGCGCCGATGCCATGAGCTCGTGCATGCGGGCGGTTGACGGTGCTTCTGGACCGCTGCCGATCGCTGCGCGTTGTCTGAACGGGTTTGCGGCGACCGGCCGCTCGTTACGGACAAGCCGTGATTTCGGTGTCGCGCTTGGCGGTTCCCCATGTGCCTTTCGAGCTCGCCGAGCGGCCTCGCGCCAGGTAGTAATTGGCATTGGATGCTGTGGGGCTGGTGGTATCGGTCGCCGACAATCCCGCTTGATTGCACGAGAACGCGGCCGCACCCGAGAAGTTGCCGGCGCTCTTCAGCGTCGCGACGTTGCCGCGTACCACGTCGTATTGCGAGGCACCGGCCGCGGCATTCCAACGAAACGTGGTCTTGCTGCCGACGTCGAAACGCAACGTCGTCGCCTCGCCCACCGTTGTACCGCTGGACGTACGCACGAAATACGACCTGCTCGGTTGCGCTGTACTGATCCTGAAGCGCGCGAACGCGACCAGCGTCTGGTCGTCGCTGGTCCGCTCGACGATCGGCGCGTAGTCCGAGAAATCAGCCACAGGTGGTCGTATCGGTTGGGGCTGCGTGTAGGTCACACCGAGATCGCTCGAGTTGGAGTAGGCAGCGCGTGTTTTCAGGCTGGTCCCATCGCGCAGCACGCGACGCACGTTGCCGGTGGAGAGCGTCGCCAAGTCCCATTGGTACGACCCCGGTGTCAGCGTCAAGGAAGGGTGTGACGAGTTGTTGGTGATCCGAATGTCGGCGCCCCAACTGGTTCCGTTGTTGGTGCTGCGATCAGAGAAGTAGTCGGAATAGGTGTGGTTGTTGGAGGCATCGAGATCGTCTTCGATCCAACCGATGTGCAGTTGACCGGCGGAGCCCTCATCCAAGTACGCGGGAAAGATCACCCCCACACCGGCCGGGATTCCGGGCGAATGCACCGCCACCGGTGCCCCGAAGGAGGCGCCAAAGTTGGTGCTGCTGGTGAGTGCGACGAATCCGCTGATCGCAAAGTCGGCGTACGAAAGGTGTACCCGCTCGTTCGACGGCGCGATCTCGAGTTCCGGAACACACGAGTCGGGCGAGTGCACCGTGATCGCCGCATTGAACGTCACGCCGCCATCGGTACTGCGGCGCAGCTTGATCGCCGACGCCGGGTCGCATCCGGCGACTGTGTCGTAAGCGACGTAAGCGCGATTGTTGAACGCCGCGACGCTGACGCTCCCGCCCGATCCGCCGGCACCGACGATGGTCTGATAGGTGAATGTCAGGCCGTTGTCGGTGCTGCGCGCGTAGGTCACGAGACCACTCTGCCGGTCCCACACCACATGAACGCGACCGACGTCATCGACCGACATGTCGGCCGAGGTGTACCAAAAGACGTTGTCATTGCCGTTGACCTTCACACCGGGGCCCCACGTGGTGCCGCCGTCGGCGCTGCTGACCAACCACAAATTGCGCGGCGCCGGCAACGTCGGATCGACCGAGCCGATCAACACGAAGATCCGGCCGCCGGTGCCGACGCCCATACGAATCGGGAAGTGGTCGTAGTCGAAGCCAAGGTCGGGGCGCGGCAATTCGACTTCCGCACCGAAGGTCAACGGGCCGCCGGAGGGAAAGGAGTCGCAGACATCGCCCAACCCGTCGGCATCGGTGTCGAGTTGGGTGCCGTTGGCATTGAAGACGCAGTTGTCGGCAGCGTCGCCAATGCCGTCGTTATCGTAATCGCCGGGTGCATCCGGCTGCGTCGAAGACAGTTGAGCGCGCTCACGGTACGGTGTTGAACCGGTGTCGCGAGTGCTCGAGGTTTGTGCAGGACTGGACCAAGCTCCGAGACAGCTACAGACACTGAGCACAAGGCCGACCCATCGAGACGACATCATCCCTCCTGAAGACACACCCATAGCCCGCCTGTTTCATACGCTGATGGACAGGCGTTGGCCAGTTCCAAGCGATCCAGATCGGCTCACAGTAGGAAACAGCGGGCTGGTCCGCTCGCCAGATCCAACCGCTCGCTAGCGTGCGATCAGGCCCGTGGCTCTCGTCACCAACTCTATGACGCTGGACGTTCCGCGCAGCCTCAACGGCGCTGGGCTCGGGCCGGAGATCTTCGTTCCGGTCATGCGCGACGTGACCCACAGATGAACCGGCCGCCGAAATGCGATGCTTGTTGCCGCTCCCTTCCACGGGATCTTCAACGTCATCCGATCCAGTCGCGGGTTGATGGTCGCCGTGATCGGCTTGCAATCGAGTGTCAGATCGATGTTCGCGCCAAGTCTGTGTTCCAACTCCTGCTCCAAGGCGGCGCGCAGCGGCTCGCTTTCGAGCATGATGATCGCGTGTTTGGCATTGCGAGAGGTCCAGGTGCACGGCAGCACGATTCCATCGCGCATGTCCAGCGTGCAATTGCCCCCCTCTGCCGCGCTATTCGGGTCGAAGGAAAGCAGATAGGAACTGCGCGTGAAGGTCTGTTGGCGTTTGTCGCCCATCTGGACTTTCACGACGGAATTCCCGCCGAGCTCCCAACTGGTGCCGACCAACGGCGCGGGTGTCGACGGTGCCGCTCGCAGCGGTTCCTTCTGACCCCACGCATGACTCGCGGCACCGAGCAGCACAGCACAGACAGTGAGCGCCAGGTTGAAAACCGTTCTCGAAACTCTCCCCTTCTGATGACGCATGGGCGTTTCCTCCTCGAACGCAGAGCCCGCCATCGTCCCTTGGCGGTGTGATGTTCGTGGTTTGATGGCCAGCCAAGGATCGACCGACCTCGGTCCGGAGGCGGCACACGTGGGTCAGCGCGCAGCGTCGACGCGAAAAGCGTTGTGGGCGAACCTCACCTGCCGCCCGTGTCGCCGAGATTCTACGGCGCTCGCCGGGCTCGCGGTGGCCGCGTTCATCTGATCCAGATCATGCGTAACGGCGCGTGCCGAGCAACGCACTCTGTTCCCGATGTCAGCGACCGAGTGGATTCGCAGTTTCAGAGACGGCGCAGCCAGCGTCCAGGGCGTGCCTGGGTGGTGTTGGCTTTCTCGACAACCGCGACCCCATTCACGATCACGTGCTCGATCCCGATCGGAAAGCGCTGCGGATCGTCGAAGGTTGCGGTGTCGGCAACGCGCCCCGCATCGAAGATCACCAAGTCCGCAGCCAGCCCGGCGGCGATGCGACCTCGATCGCGCAACCCGGCGCGCTCGGCGGGGAGTGCCGTCATCCTACGTACGGCGGTCGGCAAGTCGAAGAGTTTGCGCTCGCGACAGTAGTAGCCGAGGACGCGTGGAAATGTCCCGTACGAACGCGGGTGCGGGCGATCGTCGAGCGCGCGGCCGGTGGGAGCCATCGAGCGTCCGTCCGAGCCGATCATCACGAGGGGATGCGCGAGTACCCGCTCGACGTTGCGCTCGCTCATGCCGTGACCGACGTACCCAACGTCGGCGCGACTCCCCTCGAGCAAGCGCGCGAACGCCTCCTCGGGCGTCACGCCCCAAGTGCCGGCGATCTGCACCACGTTTCGGCCGACGCAACTCTGCAGTTCCAGCCCGCTGACCGAACTGATGACTACCAAGTCGAAACCGCCCGGATCGCGCACGACGCGCGAACCCACCTCGCGCACGATGCGGCTGCGTTGCTCGGGCTGCGCAAGGCGCGCGACGATCGCTTCCGCGCCCCCTTCGCGCGACCACGGTTCCAGCAAAATCGTCAGCGTGGTCGAATACGCTGTGTATGGATAGGCATCCGCCATGACGTCGAGCCCGCCGGCACGCGCACGCTCGATCCGTGCGATCGCTTCGTCTTGCGCGCCCCAATTGGGCTTGCCGGCCGCCTTCAAATGCGAGACTTGCACGCGCGCGCCGGTTGCTTGGCCGGTGCGCAGGATCTCATCGATCGCGTCGAGCAAATGTTCTTCTTCGTTGCGCATGTGCGAGGCGTATAGACCACCGCGGCGCGCCACGATTCGCACCAGCGCCTCGATCTCTTCCGGGGGTGTGTAGATTCCCGGCACGTACTCGAGGCCGGTCGAGAGTCCAAGCGCACCCTGCTCGAGTGCCCGCTCGAGCCGTCGACTCAACTCGGCAAGCTCCTCCGCGGTCGCTGCACGATCGAGATCACCGATCAAGCCGCGGCGCAGCGTCCCGTGGCCGATCAACAGCGCTTGATTGAGTGCCGGCGCCGCAGCACTCCAAGCGGCAGCGTACGAGGCAACGTCCGTCCAGGTCGGGGGTTTGCCTTGATCGTCCTCGTCGCGGAGGCTGGCCTGGCGTGGCGCCGCAGAACTGCCGCAGTTTCCTGTGATTTCGGTGGTGCAACCTTGCCGCACGCGGCTCTCGGCACCGGGCCACTCGAAGATCGTGTTGTCGGAATGCGTGTGGATGTCGATAAAGCCGGGCGCGACGCTCAGTCCGTGCGCATCGATCGACCGACGCGCCCGGCGTGGGTCGACGTGCCCCACGACCACGATGCGGTCGCCGCGCACGGCGACGTCGGCAACCACGCCCGGTGCGCCCGTCCCGTCGAGCACCATGCCGCCCATGATCGCCAGATCGATCTCGCCGTGCTCGTGCGCGCCGCAGCGCGTGACCAACAGGCCGCTCGCAGCGGCGGCGCTCGCACCAAGAAAGCGACGTCGCGTGACCTGCCGGCTCATGACGGCGGGGTCGCGCCCAAACCGGGCAGCACAAGCGTGCTCATGCAATCTCCTTCGAGACGAAAGCCGCCAAGAAACGGGTCGGTCGCCAGATCAAAACTCCCGTCGAGGTCCAAATACGCCGTCGCATTGCAGGCCAACGCCGCATGCAGCGCCGCTGCGATCCCGAGCACCGACTCATCCATGCAGCCCCACATCAAGCGCATTCCGGCACGCTCCGCCCGCTGCGCCAAACGGATCGCCGCCGCGACGCCGCCGCACTTCATCAGCTTGATGTTGAGCACACCGAACGGACAGCCACCGCCGATCAATCGCATCAGGTCGGACTCGTCGTGGACGCTCTCGTCGGCGACGAAACGGCGGCGTAACGCTGGCGGGAAGGCGCGCAGTTCGTCGTCAAGCGCGGGAGGCAGCGGCTGTTCGAGCAGATCGAGCACGAGCGTTTCGATCTGCTCGACGACACGATGCAGCGATTGCACGTCGTACCCTTGATTGGCGTCGGCGCGCAGGAGGATCTGCGCGCCGAAGCGCTCGCGGAGCATCGCGAGCCGCTCCAGGTCGAAGTCGACCTGCGCGCCGGTCTTGATCTTCAGCACGCGAAAACCGCGAGCAACATATTCCTCGGCCTCAGCCAGCGTCTCCTCGACCGACTTGATGCCGATCGTGATGGAAGTACTCAGCGTGTGATGCGCACGGGTCAGCCGATCGACCAGCGGCAGGCCCAGGCGCTTGCCCTCGAGATCAAACAGCGCCATGTCGATCGCTGCGCGCGCGGCAGGGCCGTTCACGCGGCGGGGCAGCTCAGCCAGAAGAAACTCGAGTTCTGTCAGCGCGCACCCGATCAGCCAATCGATAGCGCGCGGCGCCAGCGCGGCCTCGGCGCTGGCTGCTGTTTCACCGGTGACTTCTTCGGCCGGCGAGGCTTGCCCGTATCCGATCCGCCCGTCGTCCGTGGTCAGTTCCAGCAACACCATCTCGACCATGTCCCAACTTCCGCCCGCAATCGCGTAGGGTCGCGTCAGTGGAATTCGAATGGGTCGAGAGGCGGCCGAGACGATCTTCATGGGCGTCGTTCGGATTCTAGATATGCCTCGATCGCGATCAGCATCGGATCGAGTGGTTCGAGCAGCGGATAGACGACCGGCAACCCAGTGTCGCGCGCGATCTGCTCACGTATCGTCACGCGGTCGCTGGGGTCGATCGCCTCGTGATTGAGCGCAATCGCAAGCACGCGCGAGCCGTACATCGCGATCAGTGCCAACTCGGACTTCAGTGACGGGATCTCGTGACCCAGAAGTTCCTGATCCTCGAAATATCGGCGCGCCGGTGCGTGCTGAAGGATCACGCCGCGAGCGCCGCCCGAGAGCAGTAGCTCGGCACCGCATGGCCCGGAGCGGTTTCGCAGGGCCGACTGACCTTCCAAGAGAATCAGGTCGGGCTTGGCTTCGGCATCGGCGCTCACGATCGCGTGTTCGAGTTCACCCGACACGAAATCGTTGGGTGTTGCATCGAGCACGAAACCGAAGCGGCACCCCTGCAACCATCCAGTCTGACCGGTGTAGATCACCTCGGTTGCGAGCCCGCGGTCGCGCGCGGCCTCGGCAAGTAACTGGCTCGTCGTCCGCTTGCCGAGTGCGCAGTCGGTGCCGAGCAAGGCGATGCGCGGGGCACGCACGTCGTGAATTGCGCCGGTCCAAAAGTGCAGCTGTGCACGTGGCTTGGCCCGACGGATGTCGATGATGCGCGCCGCGCCACGTTCGGCGGCCGCGCAGAACTCAGGCTGTTCGCTCAGCGATTCATGCAGCCCGTTGACCACTCCAATCCCCCGCTCGAGCGCGTCCAGCAGCGGTGTGCGGAGCGCGTCGGGCAGCACGCCGCCCGATGTCGCGACGCCGACCACGCACCATTGGGGATGCAATCCGGCCGCAAGCATGGCGCGAAGCGTTGCAAATGTCGGAATACCGCGGGCGCGACCGTCGAGCAACTCACCCGCATCGTGCCCCGCACCGCATTGATCGATCAGCGCGACCAACTCGTATCGACTCGGCCCGCGCACCAGCCCGTGGGCGGTCTTGGCATCGGGAGTCTGGAACGCATCGAGCGTCAGGATTGCAGCGGTGTCGCGCATGGACACGCGCAGGATAGCCTGATCGGTGCGGCGCGAGCGCAACCCCTACCCACGAGTGAGCCCACGAGCTACGCCCTTGGGCTGACGATCGATTACGCGCTCGGTCGCGCTCCCGCTTCTTTATTCGGGTCGGAGGGAACGTGAATCACCGGCCCGGAGCGAATCACGTTGGAACGCAAACGTTGATCGAGGATCTCTTCCGCACGACGGCCAGCATCAATCAGTTGATGCACGTCGATACCGGTTGAGACCCCCATCTCCGTGAGCACCGCCACGAGATCTTCAGTGCAGGTATTGCCGGTGAATCCCGCGTGATACTTGGCGGCACCGGTCGCCGGCTGACCGCCGATCGCGCCGATCGAGCTGTCGACGTAACGCACTCCCAGTTCGAGCATCGCGATCGAGTTCACCACACCCGTGCCGCGCGTGTCGTGGAAGTGAGCGATGAATTCGGCCTTCGGGAAGAGCGCCATCAACTCGCTGACCCGCTCGCGCACCAGCCGCGGATTGGCAACACCGGTGGTGTCGCCGAGCATGATCGTCTGCGCTCCCTCGTCGAGATAGAAGCGAACCAGTTTCGCAACGTCGGCAGTGGTGACGTCCCCCTGGACCGGGCACCCGTAGACGGTTCCGGCGCAGCCGATGATTTTCACGCCGCGAGCGTGGGCGCGGCGCATGATCGCGGCGTGCTCCGCCATCGCGTCGGCATGACCCATGCGGAAGTTGAGTTGGTTGTGCCGTTCGCTGGTCGAGATCATCAGGATGATCTCGTCGGCGCCGTACCCTTCCTCGATGCAGGTCTCCAGCCGCTCGAACCCTTTGATGTTGGGCATCAGCACCACGCACGACAAGCCGGGCCGGCGCTCGATCCGGCGCAACACCTCGGCCGCGTCGGCAAACTGCGGCAACAGCTTGGGATGCGAGAACGAGGTGATCTCGATCTTCTTGAGGCCGGCGCGCACGGCACGGTTGATCATTTCGATCTTGTGTTCCGTGGAGACCAGCATCGGCATCGATTGCAGGCCGTCGCGAGCCCAGCATTCGCAGACGATCACTTCGTTCGGGAGCGGCATCGGTTCCTCGTTCAGCCGGTCGGATCGTCTGACGCGATGCGTCGGCGAGCCTCCTCGACGTGGAATACGTGGGTGCGAAACGTGATGGCGACGGCCTCGATGTTCCCTTCCAGAAGGAACGGCAGCCCGAGTTCGTGATTCGAGGCGCGCGCCAGAAGCGCGGCCGGTTCGTCGTGTGCCGACGAGACGCCGGCGTCTTCGTGTTCGACGTGTGAGAGCGCGTCGAGCACGTCTCGGACGCGATCCGGTTCGAGGTGCGCGCGGGCTGCAATCCGGTGGACCAACTCGGGACGTGGCTCCATGAGCGGCTCTCCCCCGGCCAGCGAGGGTCGAAAAGGCCGGCCGCCCCCGCGGTCAGGTGCGCCAGTACACCAATCGTTAACCGTCCGCGTCAAGAGGTAATGAGGGCGGCTGCCTGCGGACAAGCGTTCGGGCGACCGGCGGCGCCGCCGCCCCTGAGCCGGTCTGGGGGCTGAGCCTGCAGGCCCGCCGCAGCGTCGCTCGTCCCGATTGCCCACTCGCGGTAGTCTTGCGCCGGCCACTCTGCAGACGGCCGATCGGGCAACCGAAGGCCTTTCGAATCAGCAGTCTCTCAACCCCATGGAGCCGTCCGCGACACCCATGTCATTGGCCCCCAACACGCAACTCGGTCCATACCAGGTCGGCGAACTCCTCGGAGTCGGCGGCATGGGAGAGGTCTACCGGGCGCGCGATTTGCGCTTGGACCGCGACGTCGCGCTGAAGGTGCTCTCGCTCAAGAAGATCAAGAGCCCCGATCACAAACAGCGGTTCATTCTCGAAGCGCGAGCGGCCTCGGGCCTCAATCACCCCAACATCATCACGATCTACGACATCGGTTCGGTGGGCGAGATCGACTTCATCGCGATGGAGTACGTCGCCGGCAAGACGCTTGACGCCACCATCCCGCCGAACGGATTGAGATTGCCGCAGGTGCTCAAGATCGCGATCGATGTCGCCGAGGGGCTGGCGGCGGCACATCGCGCAGGGATCGTGCACCGCGATCTGAAGCCGGCCAACATCATGGTGACCGACGACGGCCGCGTGAAGTTGCTCGACTTTGGTCTGGCCAAACTCGTGGAATCGACCGGCGTGACCGAGATCAACGATCCCGAAGGGGCCACCAGCTCCGCTCCGCTCACGGTCGAGGGCGCGATCTTGGGTACCGTTTCCTACATGTCCCCAGAGCAAGCGGAAGGCCTGCGCGTGGATGCCCGTTCCGATGTCTTCAGCTTCGGAGCGGTGCTCTACGAGATGGTCACCGGCAAGCGCGCTTTCACCAGCAGCAGCACGATCTCGACGCTCTCGGCGATTCTCAAGGACGAGCCGGAGCGCGCCAGCTCGATCGTCGCCGGCGTGCCCGAGGAACTCGAACGAGTGATTTCACGCTGCTTGCGCAAAGACCCTGATCGTCGCTGGCAGAGTATGAAAGAAGTGGTCATTCGACTCACCGAGTTGAAGGAGGTTTCCGACTCCGGCACGTTGCTTCGATCCTCCTCTACCGCTCCCGTAACGCGGCCCGGGGCCACGACAAAGCGACCGTTGCTGGGCGGGATCGTTGCCGGGGTCGTGATTGCAACGCTCTTCGTTGCCTGGTGGATCAGCCGGCAGTCCACCTCGGAAGGTTCGACCGCCGCTGTGGTCGCGGCCGACCGAAGCGCCCCATCCAACGGAACTCTTCTCACCAAGCCGACAGCCGAGATACTCACCAACGCTCAGGTCATCGAGATGGTCAAGGCGCGCGTGAGCACGGAAGCGATCATCGAACATATCCAGCGCACGAAGTCGCGCTTCGATCTATCGACGACCGAAGTCATTCGACTCTCGCAGGCGGGCGTGCCCGACGCGGTAATCTCCGCGATGCGCGGACGCGCGCGTTCCTCGGCAGCAAGCGGCGGCCCGGCGGTCAAAGACAATCCAAGTGTCAACGATGAGGCGCGCAGCAAAGAGGCGGCGACGCCCGCGGCACGCGCCTCGCTGACCGCCGGCACGATGCTGGCGTTGACCCTCGATGAGGAGCTCTCGACAGCAACAGCCAAAGAGCGACAACGCGTACGACTGAGCGTGGCCAAGAATGTCCTGCTCGGGTCGACGGTAGTGATTTCCGCGGGCTCGAAGGTGAGCGCGACCGTTGTCTCCGTCGGCAAGAGAACGATGTTCCGCCGCACGCCCAGACTGAAGCTGCAGCTCGATGCGTTGGAGCTTGCCGACGGCCGGTCCGTCGCGCTCAGGGCAACCGCGGCGGCGGACACAGACTCGAAACGGGGCAAGGAGATCGATGCGGCGACGTTGCTGGGAACCGCCCCGGATTCGAGCAAGAGCCAAGAACTCACGCTGCCCAAGGGCCAACCGATCACGGCGTATCTTGCCGAGGCCGTGGAGGCCGGCACCAAACGCTAGCAACTCTTCCCCGCTGCTCGTGGGCGCTCTTCGGGACTTCCTTGGACGGCGTGCTTCGAGTTGTTCTTCGGCGCCGCAGCGTGCGCGTCGACCCACAGCAACGCATACTCCGGCGCTCGAAAAAGCAACCGGTAACCTCAAACACGAGAAAGCGATTTGTCAGTGAACGAAGCGACTTCCACACCCGAACAACGAGCGCTGCACGACGAGATCGGCCGGCGCCGCACCTTCGCGATCATCTCTCACCCGGACGCCGGCAAGACCACGCTGACGGAGAAGCTGCTTTTGTTCGGCGGTGCAATCCAGATGGCCGGCACCGTCAAGGCCAAGAAGAGCAGTCGCCACGCCACCTCGGATTGGATGGAGGTGGAAAAACAGCGCGGCATC
>CAZAHQ010000023.1:0-17602 GCA_964484415.1 uncultured Acidobacteriota bacterium
GATCAACGTGGCGTAGAAGATCGCTTGGCCGGAGACGCGCAGGGTATGCGACAGCGCAACCCCGATGCTCTCGCTGCGACGTTTCTCCTGGAAGTGGTAGAAGAAGTGGATCTGGTCGTTCTCCGAGGCACCGAGCACCGTGCTTGCAATCAGGATCGTCGCAACGTTCAACGCCATGCCTGACACCCGCATCACGAAGAACATCGTCAAGATCGCAAACAGCGATGGAATCATCGCCATGACTCGCGCCGCACCGCTGCGAAACACCAAGAGGAACGCGACGAAGATCACGCCTGCCGTGATCACGAAACTCTCCACCAAGGTCGGCACCAAATGACCGGCAATCTTGGCTTGTAGCAACCCCTGCCCTACCAACTCGAGCGTGCAATCCTTCAGGCCCGGTAGGCGTGCCTGCTCCTGATCCCAGATCGTGCGAACCGCCTGACCCAAGGCTTGATAGCCGGCTTCGCCGCCGCCGCCGCCGATCACCGTGAAATGGGTATCGGCCAGCGTGCCGAGGTTGACGAACGACGAGAACGCCGGCTCTTGCAACAACAGCGTCTCCAACTCGGCTGCGAGTTGCGCACGTTGCGCGGTGTCTGTCGGGAGTGTGTCGCCCAGACCGGCCGCGTAGCGGCGAAAGCGCAACAGCGTCGGCAATCCCACCACCGAGCTGACGCCGGTTTCGTTCTCGATTCGTTGCGCGACAGCATCCAGCGCAGCGATTGTTTCGGGTGCGATCACGCCGCCGGGCGGCGTCTTGATCCACAACTCGCCGGTCGAGAGCCCCGAGATCTTCGATTCGAAGAATCGGGTGTCCTGGTAGACCGGTACGGTTGGGTCGATGTAATCCAGCGCATCGACCTCCAACTGCATCGGCGGTAGATAGCCGGACAACCCAAACAGCGAGACCGTTCCCAAGAGCCACAACAGTGCTGCAAACGACACCAAGGGCCAGCGCCAGCGAAACGTGAAGTCCGGAATTCGCTCGGCCAGCGCCAAGAACAGGCGGCCGGCATGCTGCCCTTGCATGCCTGTCGGCGTGCGGAGCAGCGATTGCAAGGCTGGAAACAGCGTGAAACTCACGATCCACGTCAGCAACAAGGCGGCGGCCGTCCACCAACCCAGTTCTTGGATCGGACGAATCGACGAAACCCCTAGAGCCGCGAATCCGACCGCGGTCGCAAACACCGAGGCGCTGCACGCCACGAACTTGTTGGCCAAGGCAAACACGTGATGCGCGTCGACCGAGGCCTCCGGGGGTCGATCGACGAAGCGCGAGTGGATGTAGACCAGCGTCGATGTGCTCGTAATCAGGATCGTCAACGGGACCAACGAGCTGACGATCGTGAATCCAAAGCCGAGCGGGACGGCGATCGCCACGCCCAGCAGCACCGTTACCGCCAGCGCGATCAACATCGCCAGCAGCGTGCGCCATGAGCGATACAAGTAGGTAATCAGCGCGATCACCAGCAGGCCAAACAGCGGCATGTAGATTAGCGTCGCGCGATGCGTCTCGTGTTCGAGCCACGCATCGACATACGGCCCGCCGACTCGCCGGACCCGTGTGAAGCTGTGCGGTGGGAGCGTGGCGAGTGCGGCATCGACGCGCTGCAGGAGCAGATCGCGCTCGGCCCCGCACTTGACCGCCAGCGACAATGCAATCCCGAGATACCCATTTCCGACCAAGCCCTGGCGCTCGAACAATCGTGTGCCGAGCGCGAACTCACGCACCGTTCTCGATCCATCGGCATCCAGCGGTGTGGTGGGATTGAGTCGCTGCCAGACCGACAGCACAGAAAACGGCTGCAGCTTGGGAATCGCGGCGAGTTGTTGTTCCAGTGCCGCGAGTGAGGTCAGCGCCTGCGGAGCAAACGGGTCGGGCGCCTCCAACAGCAGAACCGCATGGGTGCCTTCAGGAAACAGTGCGTGGAAGCTCGCAGTCTTCTGGTAGTCAGGGTCGGTCTTGACGATCAGCCGGTCGATCGCGCTGTCGTTGGGAACGCTCAGTGCCCACCACACGCCCGGCAGCACCAGCAACGCATACAACACCACGATCGCCACGCGCGCGCGGATCACGGCGGCGAACAACGCTTCGAGACGGGATCGAGGCATGCGCGGCAGAGCCTACATCACCCGCCCGTGTCGAAGTAGGCCGGGTTTCGCCGCGCCGCATCCGGATTCGCAGCAACGCGTCGACAGCAGGTAGCATCCACGCATGATCCGAACGCTGGTTGTAACCTGGCTGCTGTTTGCTCTTACGCTTTCCATTGGATTGGCGGCAACGCCCGCAACCCTGGTGGTTTGTGCCCCGGGCTATCCCGGCTCGACCCTCGAAGCGCAACCGAGCATGAGCCGGCTTGCCGCTGCCGTCGCGGCGGCGGCGGGAAGCAAGCCGGAGCTGCTCACCGCGATTTACTTCGAGCAAGAAGCGGCAGGGGTGGCGCGCTTGAAGCAGTCCGACGCTGCCCTCGCCATGGTCCCGCTTCCGTTCTTTCTTTCGCATGAGCGCGAGTTGAAGCTGATGCCGGTGCTGCAAGCGGTGCAAAAGGGGGGCGCGGCCAACGAGGCTTGGAGTTTGGTCGGTAAACGCGGGCGCGCAGCGGGTGCAGCCGCACTGGATGGGTTCGAGCTGATCAGCCTCGCATCGTATGTGCCACGATTCGTCGAAAAGGTGGCGCTACAGGGTTACGGTCCACTGCCGGCCACGCTCAAGTACACGGCGAGCCCTGCAGTGCTCTCGGCACTGCGGCGGGTGAGCACGGGAGAGAACGTCGTGGTACTGCTCGACGCCTCGCAAGCGGCCGCCTTGCCCAAGTTGCCGTTCGCAGCAGAGATCGAGACTTTGAAACAGTCGGCACCGTTACCATCGGTGCTGCTCTGTACGGTGGGCGGCCGAGGTCAAGAAGCTACGGTCAAGCGGTCGATCGCAGCACTTTCCAAGCTGCACGAGAGCAGTGAAGGGTCGGCAGCGCTGGACGGGATTCGCTTGACGCGATTCGTGCCGCTCGATGTCGCGGCGCTCGAGCGGGCGCGCACAGCGTTTGGGCTCGCGCCGTGAAACCTGTCGCGCCGGTTGCCTGGTCTTTGGCGCTGATCACGTTCAGTTGCGCCTCGGCCTTGAAGACGCCGGCGCCGCTGAGTGTATTGGCGGCCTTGCCGCAGGACGCGTCGATCGATCAGATTCTCGATGCGGCGCGTGAACGAGTGCGTCGCTGCGATGACGAACTTGATGCAAGGCAACGCGAGCGGTTTGCGGTCGATGCGGTGCAGTTGGCTCAGCATTGTCGCGAACGCGACCCGCAATCGGCCGGTTGCGACTACTGGCTGGGGATCGCGCTGGGCCTGCAGGCGCGCGAAAAACCGACCACCGCCAATGACGGCCTCGATCAGATGCTGGCGTCGCTTCGGCGCGCAATCGAACGCGACCCCGGCTACGATCACGCGGGGCCGCATCGCGTGCTGGCGCTCGTACTGCTGCGCGCCCCCGGCTGGCCTGCAGGCCCGGGAGATGTGGAAGCTGGGGAGATCGAAGCGCGGTCGGCGGTGCAGTTGGATCCGACGTATCCGCCGAACCTCCTGGCGTTGGCAGAGGCACTGCAGAAAAACGGGCATCGTGACGAGTCGCGATCACTGATCGACGAGGTTCGGCAGCGCCTCGACGCGCTCGACTCGACCACGGAACCCGAGGTCGCACGTTGGCGTCGCGATTTGGCGACGCTCGAACGGTAGTCGTCAAGACCGCACATCACGGGTTAGTCTCCCGATCGCCCGCGGCTGAAACCAGCCCGTTGTCTCGCGCATACTAGGAGCCTTCGGGCGGCGTGATTGGGAGGTCTTCATGGGTCGGTGTCGCTACGCATTCTCCCTGGCATTGGCATTCATTACCGTTTCGGCTTGGGCGCAGTTACGGCCGATACCGATCGAGATGCTGGCGCCTGAAGGGCGCACGCGTTGGGACCTCACCTCGGTCCCGTTCGGCATCGGCCCGGATCTTCAGGTCGAGGCGCGGGGCGATGCGCCGCTGGTGATCAAACCGGGTGAGTCCCGGATCGTCGAACGAGAATCAGCCGGTGCCATCTTGCGATTCGAGGTGGTCGGCCGCGAGGCAGGATGGGTTCATCTTCCCAGCGGCCCGGATGAGGTCACGCTGCAGCGCATCACTGTGCTGATCAAATCCGGCGACACGCATTCTTGGACTGTGTTGCGCCATGGTTGGCGCTGGGTGGACCGTGTCTCCGGCACCGTGGCAGCGATTGCGTGGTCCGGGTCAGCGCCGGGAGGCAAGTTGTTGGGCGCATCTACCGGACCGGCCTCACCCGATGCAGCCTCGGACACGCGGATCTACGCCAACGACATCGGCGTCAACCAAGCGTTCAAAGGAATCACCTACGGCCGTAATCGCGGCGCCGGCACACCCATCTCAGCGATGGAGCCGCGGGCCTTTGCAACGGTCGGCGATTTGCTCAACGCCGCCACCTGGGATTTCTCGCAGAACACATCGGGGGTTGAGGTGGCTGAGAGCACCGCCCCGGTGAATGCGCAGGAAACCTGCAACTCCACGCGCTGCGGGTATCCCGGGGCCGGGCGATTGCTCGGTCGTCAGGACACGAACTTCGACATCCCCGCCTCCTTGGTCAAAGGGAATCAGGTTACGGAGCGACAGAATCGCACCAGCGATGTGGTGTACTGGTTGCGCGCCGGTGCGCAGAAGGAAGGCAAGACAGGCGCGTTCGGTACCGGTGAGAGCCGCTACTGCTACGACGGCTCGGGACGCAATCCGGTGCCGCTTTACATCATGAATCGCTTCGATGCGGCCAAGAACGATTATTACTTCGCTCCCGGCGATCACTGGGAAGGCGGCCCGCTGGGAACATGTCAGCAGACGCTCTTCAACCAAACCTGCGGCGCGCCCAATCTGTTCGATATTCTGTATGCCAAAGCTTGTCAGGACTATGCCGGAAAGCAGGTCGGCGATGTGATCAAGACCGGCGTCGTGACGTTGCCGTCGGGTCACACCTTCAACGCGGTGGTTCAGCGCTACTACGCCGAGTTTTGCGTCTACAACATCAGCGGTTGCTCCGAGATCTTCCGAGTCGATCGGGTGCGGACGGTCAACTACATTTGGCTGGTGCCCTACTTGGGTGGTGTCGCGCGCATCCAGTCGGTGCAAAACGTAACCAAAGCCGAACTCGACAACGCAATCTGGTCGAATACCGACGAGACCGATTTCACCTTCGGTCTCTTCCCGCCGCGCTCGATTACCGTCACCGGTTCGACCAGCTCCACGGTTTCGCTCTCATGGGATCCGGGACTGATTACCAATCGCATCACCAACTACAAGATCTACTGGGATACCGATTCGGGCGGCAGCAGTTCCTACGCGTTCAACTCCGACAGCAATCCGGGCCAAGTCAGCTTCTCGGGCACAACCGCCACGATCAGCGGGTTGACACCCGGCCAGACGTACTTCTTCACCATCACCTCGCGATCCGACTTCAAAGATCCCTCCACCAACGTGGTGACGCGGTACGAGAGCTTGGTCTATCCGACGCAGGTATTTGGCGACCCCGACAAGGTCTACCCGGTCGAAGTCATAGCCAATCCAGGTGGCTGCACCCCGACGCAACAGGTGCAGGGCCTGACTGTCAACAAAGTCGCAGGGAATCAACTTCAGTTCTGCTGGAACGCGGTCACCGACAGTTGCCTTTCGGGTTACCGCTTGATCGGTTCTAACAGCGCAAGCAGTGCGGCCGGCTGGGGCACGGTCGCCGATCTGAACTCCGCCACACTGTGCTTTACTGGAAACCCGTCGCAAACCTTCTACCTCGTACACACGCGAGGCGGAGGACAAGACGGGCCATGGGGACACTATGGTCGTTGAGAAGTTGCGGGCAATCTGCCTGTCACTTGTCACGCTACTCGTCGCTGCCGCCCCGACAGCCGCTCAGTCGATCAGCGCGACGATCGTTGGTCGCGTCGTACAGTCTTCGGGTGCACCTGTCGACGCGGCAACGGTGCAGGCCCGCTCGCTGGCTACAGGTGTGGTCCGCACCGCGCTGACAGCGTCGGACGGTCGCTTCCGACTCGATTCGCTGCAGCCTGGAACCTGGGAAGTCGTCGCCAGCGCGGAGGGCGCTCCGCCGAGCAACGCGCAGACGGTAACGCTCGGTTTGCAACAAACGGTACGGCTCGAATTCAAGCTGCTCCCGGCCTTGGAGGAGTCGATCGAGGTCACCTCCGATGTCCCGTTGATCGATGCCAAGCGGACCTGGAGTGAACTGCGGATCGATGGTGAAACGGCCAGTTCGCTGCCGGTGAACAATCGCAGCATCACCGATCTGGCATTGCTCGATTCGGGCGTACAAGCCACACCGTCGGGTACCTACTTCGGCGAGCGAGCCGCGGTGTTTGCACTGAATGGGCAAACCGGACGCGCCAACTCGTTCTTGGTCGACGGCCTGGACAACGGCGACCGCGCCAGCTCCACCACGCTCAACAGCTACTTCAGCCAGCAGGTGATCAAAGAGTTCGTCGTGCTCAAACACCAGTACGCAGCCGAATTCGGCCGGGCCGGCGGCGGCGTGATGAACATCATTACCGAGCGCGGCTCCAACGATCACAGCGGTGAGATCTTCGTGCAGGGTACGTCACCCGGATGGAACAGCACCGGCGATTTCAGCCAGAACCTGGCACACGATCAGGGCGACAGATCCGTCGGGCGAGAAGCCTACGGTTTCAAGTTCGGCGGTCCGATTCGCAAGGACAAGGCGTTCTACTTTGTCGCTGCGGAACGGCAAACCTCTGACGACATCCTGCCTTACACCGGTATCGATCGAGACGGGAACGTCGGCGGTTTGTATCGCGCGCCCAATCAAGATGAAAACCTGTTCCTCCGCATCGACGCGAACCTCTCGGACAAGACATTTCTAATGGCTCGCGCGTCGGGCGATCGCCGTGAGTCACGCGGGCTCAACGTCGAAGGGATCCGCACCCCGGAGGGTGGGTTTGCACTCGATGAAGAGGACGGGCAAATCGCCGCGTCGCTGACTCACCTGATTTCACCGCGCGCCGTGTACGAGCTGCGCTTCTTGGCCGGCACGTCGGATTTCAACCAGCGCGCCAACTCGCAGCGACCTGGCGTCGAGCGACCGTCGGGAATCTTCGGCGGCAACAACCTCAACCGGCAGGATCGGGGTGAAAAGCGCTTGCAGTTGCTCGACAACATTAGCTGGACCCGCGGCGCTCACACCTACAAGGTAGGCATCGACCTGCTGAAAACGCGCACCGACGTGCGCACGCGCTTCAACCCCAACGGGAATTTTCTCTACATCACCGACAAGAAACTCGAGCCGGGCGATTGCGGTGACCTCGACATCTTCGACATCAAACAGGCCATCGACACCAACGGCGACGGCACCGTATCGATTGAAGAGGAAGATGCGTTCGACGCCGTGAGCACACCGGTCCCCTGCCCCGGTACGGTCGGGGTCGACGACGACGGCGATGGAACGATCGACGAGCCGGGCTTCATCGGCACGTATCCGTTGGTGTTTCAACTGATCGAGGGACGGCCCAGCGCACAACTGGACGATCTGCAGTACGCCCTTTTCTGGCAAGACAGTTGGCAAGCGACGTCGCGCCTGGCGGTCGACTACGGTGTGCGCTACGACGCCTCGACCTACACGCTGGGGAAGGACGTTAGGGTTTTGTCGGTGATCCCAAACGGAGGCGCAAAACGCGACAACAACAATGTCGCTCCGCGCCTGGGCATTACCTGGCAGGCCGATGAAGCAGGTCGCTGGTTGGTGCGCGGTGGTGCGGGAATCTTCTACGACAAGGTCCCGCTCGGGTTTCCTGCAGTCTCCTCACTCACCTCCGGCACACAGATCAAGCTCTACTTCCCACAGGGCTTGGCGCAAGGGATCACCGAGAGTGTCGTCGAGCAGTTGGGAATCGACATCATCAAACAGGCGCTGGTGTTCGAACCGCGACTCAACCTGCGCTTCTCGACCGGTACCGTACTCGATACACCGTACGTCGTGCAGTACAACGCCGGTTTCGATCGCGCTTTCGGCACACGCGGAGCCTTCACGCTCGATATCGTCCGCGCCTTGGGCTTCCACCAAACGCTGATGAAAGACCTCAACCCTGTGGTCACCATCCGCGATGACGGCCTGCCGCAACATGCCGACCCGGAGGTGGGATCGATCGCAGCGATCGTGAGCGAAGGCCGAACCTGGTACACCAGCGCCACCGCGCAGTATCGCTGGCGCGGACAGAACGGGTGGGCGAGCGCTTCGTACACTTGGTCACAGGCGCTCGACTTGGGATCCGATCCGTTGAAGGGTGGCATTTCGCTGCCACCGACCGCGCAGCCCAAGAAGGGCCGCGTCCTCAAAGTCGACACGCAGATCTTCGAGCACGAAAAGGGACGCGCCGACACCGATCGCCGGCATCGCGTCGTGATGGCGGCGGGTGGACAACTGCCATGGCTGGGCCTGAACGCCTCGGCCACGCTGCAGTACGCAAGCAGCCTGCCGTTCGATGTCACGACTGGGCGCGATGAGAATGTCGACGGGCTTACCAACGATCGACCCGCGGGAGTTGGACGCAATACCGGCGACGACACACAGCTCGATTCGATCAACGCGTTGCGCCGCAAAGCGGGCCTTCCGATGATCGAGAGCCTAACGTCGCAGGATTTTCTCGAGGTCGATTTCCGCCTGGCCCGCCCCTATCAGTTCGGCGCCGGCAAGACCAAGGGCGAGTGGTTCATGCAGGTGTTCAACCTGTTCGATCGCAACAACGTCAGCTTGATCGAGGGACGCGTGACCTCGCGGTCGTTCGGCCAACCGCTCGGCTTGGCCGGCCCACCGCGAACTCTGGAGCTTGGCGTTCGCTTTGGGTTCTAGTTCGATCGACATCGCGGTCGTTGGTGCCAGCGCGGCCGGTCTGTTTGCTGCGATTCACGCCGCACGTTCCGCTCCCGGGGCGCGCGTCGTCGCCTTCGATGGCGCAACGAAACTCGGCGCCAAGATCCTCGTAGCGGGCGGCGGTCGCTGCAACGTCACGCACGCGGTTGTCGATGAAAGACAGTACGCCGGCAGCACACCTGCGGCGATCAAGAAGGTGCTGCGCGCGTTCGACGTCGAGAAGACCGTTACTTTCTTTCGCGAGCAGTCGGTGCAACTCAAGCGTGAGGAGACCGGCAAACTCTTCCCCGTTTCCGACCGGGCTCAATCGGTGCTCGACGCGCTGCTCTCTGCTTGCCATTCTGCCGGCGTGCAACTGCAACACCCCGCACGAGTCGAGCGATTGACGCAAGAGAACCATCACTTCGTGCTGTCGTTTGCAGGGCGCCCGCCGTTGCATGCGCGACGTGTGATTCTCGCGACCGGCGGGATGGCGCTCCCAAAGAGCGGCTCCGACGGTGCCGGCTACGAGTTCGTACGAATGTTCGGACACAGCACGACGGCGCGGATCTTTCCGGCACTCGTGCCGCTCACGCTGCCAAGCGATCATCCGCTGACCAAGCTCTCCGGAATCGCCGCCGATGTCAGACTCGAACTGCAGAGCGCGACTGGCAAAAGACTACGTGCGTTCGATGGCGCGTTGCTGTGCACACACTTCGGAGTTTCGGGCCCCGTGGTGCTGGACATCAGCCGCTACTATCTCGATGCGCTCGCTGATGCGCGCACCTCCCGCGCGGAAGGCGATGCGCCTCCGCAGTTGGTCGTCAACTGGTTGCCGTCGTACAACCGTGAGTCGCTTGACGCCGCGTTGCTCGCGGCCGGAAGGAACGTGGCTGCGCGTTGGCTGCAGTCGCAGGGTCTTCCCGAGCGACTGTCGAGAACACTGTGCGAGATCGCCGCTGTCGACTCATCGCTGGCGTTGACATCGCTGACCCGCCAACAACGTCGCGCGCTGGTCGAGGTGAGCGTCGCGTTGAGGCTACCGATTGCCGGCCATCGTGGCTTCACTCACGCCGAGGTCACCGCAGGCGGCGTACCGCTGAGCGAGCTGGAACTCGAGTCGATGGAGTCTCGGAAGCAGGCGGGGCTGTATTTGTGCGGCGAGATCCTGGATGTCGATGGCCGGATTGGCGGGTTCAATTTCCAGTGGGCCTGGGCCTCCGGGTACTTGGCCGGATGCAGTGCTGGAGCGGCTTTTCGTCGAGAACGCGAGGCTAAGGCGAAATAGTGTTGAGGTCGGATCCTTGCCCGGCCGCGCGTAATGAGATTTACTGCGCGCCGCTTGTGGGTAGGTAGCGTGCGAGACGTGTCGGGGCGTCGCGCCGCATCTGGGTCATGAACCGAAGGGATAGGAGGTAACTCATGGGAATGGTGCAAGAGTTCAAGGATTTCATCAATCGCGGAAGCGTGATGGATCTAGCGGTCGGTGTGATCATCGGCGGCGCGTTCGGGAAGATCGTCGGCTCGCTGGTCGGTGATGTGATCACACCGCTGATCGGCTTGGTGATGGGTGGCGTCAACTTCGGCGGTCTGTCGGCCAAGATCGGTGAGGCCGAGGTCAAGTACGGCAGCTTCATCCAGAACATCATCGACTTTCTGATCGTTGCGTTCGTGATCTTCATGCTGGTCAAGGTAGTCAATTCGATGAAGAAACCGCCCGCCCCTGCGGCGCCGGCTGGTCCGCCCGAAGACGTCAAGTTGCTTACTGAGATTCGCGACTTGCTCTCCAAGCGCTGAGCGACACACAACCGGGGGGCAGCCTGTACGGCTGCCCCTTCGTTTCGCCTGCGTGGCATGCTGTGACGGGTCGATTGGCGAGTGAATCGGCTAATCGGCATGTTGCAGTGCCGTTTTCGGGCCTGGCCTCTATAATCCCGCCGCCATGAACCCGCGCAATATTCGCAACTTCAGCATCATTGCCCACATCGACCACGGCAAAACCACCCTTTCGGACCGCATTCTCGAAAGGACCGGTGCGCTGGAGTCGCGTGAGATGGTGGCTCAAACGCTCGACTCGATGGACCTCGAACGCGAGCGGGGCATCACGATCAAATCTCATCCGGTCGCACTCCCATACACCGCGAACGATGGACAGGAATACCGGCTCAACCTGATCGACACGCCTGGACACGTCGATTTCTCTTACGAGGTGTCACGCTCGTTGGCCGCCTGCGAGGCCGCCGTGCTGGTCGTCGATGCAGCTCAAGGTGTCGAAGCTCAGACGCTGGCGAACGCCTATCAGGCCGTCGACTCGGGATTGGTCATTATTCCGGTCATCAACAAGATCGATTTGCCGTCGGCCGATGTCGATCGTGTGCGCGAACAACTCGAGGAAGTGATTGGACTGCCGGGCGAGGAAGCGATCCCCTGCTCCGCCAAGTCCGGCATTGGAATCGAAGAGATTCTCGAAGCGGTCGTGGCGCGCGTTCCTCCGCCGGTAGGCGATCCTGACGCTCCGCTCAAGGCGATGATCTTCGACTCCTGGTATGACAGTTACCGCGGCGCCTTCATGCGCGTGAAAGTGATCGAAGGCACGATCAGGGCCAAGTTGAAGATCCGCATGATGGCCAGCGGCAACGACTACGAGGTCGAGGAAGTCGGGCTCTACACACCCAAGCAGAAGGTGGTCGAGAGCTTGTCCGTGGGGGAAGTTGGGTACGTCATCGCCGGAATCAAAAACGTCGCCGAGGTGAAGATCGGCGACACCGTCACCGAAGCGCGCCGCCCGACCGCCGAAGCTTTCCCAGGTTTTCGCGAAATCAAGCCGATTGTGTTTGCCGGGCTGTATCCGTCCGACAGTGCTGCCTATACCGACCTGCGTGACGCGCTCGACAAATTGCGGCTCAACGACTCGTCCTTCACCTTCGAACCGGAAGTCTCCGACGCTCTTGGCTTCGGCTTTCGTTGCGGATTCCTGGGTTTGTTGCACATGGAAATCATTCAGTCGCGGTTGGAGCGCGAATACGATCTCGATCTGGTCGTGACCGCGCCGAGCGTGCCGTACCGTGTGCGCTTGACCAACGGCGAGTACATCGAAATCAACAGCCCGGCAAAACTGCCCCATCCATCGGAAATCGAGTGGATCGAGGAGCCGTACATCAAGGCCACGATGATGATGCCGCAGGAATACGTGGGGCCGTTGATGCGGTTGATGGAAGAACGCCGCGCCGAACAGCAACACCTCAAGTACATCGGTCCAGGGCGAGTGATGCTGGAATACGCAACGCCACTGGCCGAAGCGGTTACCGACTTCTACGACAAACTCAAATCGCTGTCGCGCGGTTACGCCAGCTACGACTACGAGTTGATCGGCTGGCGCCGCTCCGATTTGGTCAAGCTCGACCTGTTGGTCAATGGTGCCTCCGTCGACGCTTTGTCGGTGATCGTGCACACCACGCAAGCGCTCGGTCGCGGGATGGCACTCGCCTCGAAGCTGAAGGAGCTGATTCCACGACAGCAGTTCGATATTGCGATCCAGGCGGCAATCGGTAGCCGCGTGATTTCACGCACCAATGTCAAAGCAATCCGCAAGAACGTTCTGGCCAAGTGCTACGGCGGTGACGTCTCGCGCAAGCGCAAGTTGCTCGAGAAGCAAAAAGAGGGCAAGAAACGCATGAAGCAGATCGGTCAGGTTCACGTGCCGCAGGAAGCGTTTCTCGCGGTACTCAAGCTCGATTGAGTGCTGATTCGCGCGTCGCTCGATTCATGAGGAAACGCCGATGACCCGTCGCAAGTCGTCGCTACGCCAAGTTCTGATGTTCGTAGGGGATGATTACGAGGATCTCGAGCTGTGGTACCCGCGACTGCGCTTGATCGAAGCGGGGTATCGCGTCGTGCTCGCCGGCCAAGCGCGGCAAGTGCAGTACCTCGGCAAACATGGCTATCCCGCACTTTCCGACGCTGCCGTTGGCGGTGTCGACCCCAAGGAACTGCTCGGCGTGGTGATTCCGGGTGGATGGATGCCCGACAAGCTGCGGCGCGATCGCCGTGTGCTCGATTTGGTGCGCGAGTTCGATCGCACCGGCAAACCTGTCGCGGCGATCTGCCACGGCGGCTGGATTCCGATCAGCGCAGGGGTCTACGAAGGGGTGCGGGTCACGGGAAGCGCTGGGATCAAGGACGATCTGATCAACGCCGGGGCGGTGTACGAAGATGCCTCCGTGGTGGTCGATCGCCATTTCGTCAGCAGTCGTCGCCCCGATGACCTGCCCGACTTCTGCCGCGCGCTGTTGGAGCTTCTCGACTCACGGCCTTGAGGTTCGCCGCATTCTGGCCCTGTCGGACGCTCCATTTCGGCTCCGCCAGCGTTATGCTTCGCCGCGATGAGCGACCATCTCACCCCCTCTCCCAGCCATACCGCCGACGAGTTCCAACATGTGCTGACACTGGAGCGCCCGCACGCCAAGCTCTGGACGTACTACGTGCTGTGCTGCGTGTTGCTGGGTCCGTTGTTCTTCGTCCTGATCCTGCCGCAGTACTTCCGCTATCACACCATGCGCTACCGGTTCGACGATCAAGGTGTGCGGATGAGTTGGGGAATTCTGTTTCGCCGCGAGGTCAGCCTGGCCTACGCCCGCATCCAAGACATCCACCTCAACAGCAATCTGATCGAACGTTGGTTGGGCTTGGCCAAGATCCAAATCTCGACGGCCAGCGGCTCGTCTTCCGCCGAGATGACGATCGAAGGATTTCTCGAGTACGAGCTGGTGCGCGACTTTCTCTACGCCAAGATGCGCGGGTCTCATCACGACGCGAGCGGTACGAAGCTCGCGACAACATCGACTGGCCCCGCATCGACCATGGCGGGGGCCGAGGTCGAATCGATTGTCGCGGCATTGCAGCAGGTGAGCGAGGATCTCCGTGCCGTGCGTCAGGCGTTGGAGAAGCGGTAACCATGAGCTCGCCGCTGCTCGAGTCGCTGACCGCGTGGTCGCTGCGCGTTTTGCGCATCCCACCCGAGCCTCACCTGCCGGCCGGTGATCCATCGTCGGCGCGTGTGTTTCGCGCCGGCGAGAATTTCTGGCGGCTGAAACTCGTCGCATGGTGTTTCAGGCAACTGGCTACCGCGTTCGGTTTCGCAATGCTGTTCGTGGCGCTGCACTCCGCACCGTGGATGGTCACCCTGCTGGAACGCAAGCTCGACCCAACGGTGAGCACCATCACGAGGTTTTGGATCTCGCTGATGCAGTTGATCGAACCGTTTGCCGTCGTGCTGTTTCTAGTGCAACTACCGATAAGCTATCGCTTGGCTCGCCTGGACTACGAGTTGCGTTGGTACATCGTTACCGATCGCGCCGCGCGCTTGCGCGAAGGAATTCTCTCGCTGAACGAGATGACATTCACCTTGGCCAATGTGCAAGACATCTCGATCCGACAGAATCCAATCCAGCGCCTGTTGGGCCTGGCCGATGTCGAGCTGCGGACCGCGGGCGGTAGCAGTGGTTCGGCGCAAGCGGGCAAAGGCGGTAACCTCGAGAAGGATCTGCACCTGGCCAAATTTCGAATGGTCGAGAACGCCCAGGAGATTCGCGATCTGGTGCGCGAGCGAATGAAGCACGCGCGAGATGCCGGCCTGGGCGACCCGGATGATGCCAAAGAGCGAGCACCGATGGTCGCGGCGCCGGGCGCCAAGAGTTCGGCCGACAGCTTGGCCGCGGCGGTGCGGCGGCTACGCGAGGAGTCGGCGGCACTCCGCCGGGCCAGCAGCGCGCTTTCGTGACACCATGTCGCTCATGCGTACACCCCATCGATTCGCCGCGTTTCTCGTCGTTTCCTCGATGTTCGCAACGGCGGCGCTCGCCGCTGTCACCCTCAAGTTCGAGTCGCAAGCCGACTTCGCGCTGACTCCGCAAGGGTTCGCACTCGCTTTCCAGCCCTGGATGAACCACTCGCGCTATAGCCTGCCGCGTCTCTTCGTTTACGACTCTGCTGGAAAGCTCATCGCTGCCGTCGGCGGCTACAGCAAGGAGCTGCCGCAAGTGCTCGACAAGATCTTTGCGAAGAAGACCACCGACGACCGTTACCCCGCGCTGAGCGCGCTGTTGGCACAAACCACGGACACCGCGACGGCCGCGGCGAAACGCAAGGAGTTCAGCCAGTCGCGCTTCGTGCTGGTCGAGTTTTCGGCCGAGTGGTGCGCCCCCTGTCATCTGTTGCGCCGCGACATCCTCAGCTATCGCGTGGCGCATCCGGAGTTGAAGATCGCCTATGCAATCGTCGATGCCGACATGAGTGGGCGTCCACCCGAAGAGCAAACCGCGATTCGCAAGGCGATGGGCATTACCACGATGCCGAAGAAACCCTGACACGCCGGTGAAGCGTAACGTCGCGATGACTCGCGCCTGTACCGCGAACGGGTCGACGCGACCGTCGAGTGTTACGCCCGTGGTTCCAAGATGTCGATAGATGAGTCGGTTCGAACACAAATCACCGAGGGGTTGCGTCATCTCCCGCTGCGGCTGAGAGACGCGATCGACCTCGCCGCGTCGATCGGTGACGAGTTCGGTCAGCCGGTGTACCTGGTTGGCGGCGTGGTGCGTGACCTGCTTCTACAACGGGACTCCATCGATGTCGATCTAGTGGTCGATGGAGACGCCCCGCAGATCGCGCGCGCCGTGGCAGCAGCGCTGAACTTGCCGGTCGCCTGCCACCCGCGCTTCGGCACTGCTCACGTCGAGGTACCCAATGACGGCCCCAGCGGTGTGCAGATCGACTTTGCGACCGCGCGCCGGGAAACGTATGCGCATCCCGGCGCGCTGCCGCAGGTCGAAGCCGGCAGCATCGTCGACGATGTTCGTCGCCGCGACTTCACGATCAACGCGCTCGGCATCCGACTCAACGGACCACCAGAGAGTCGAGGTGATTGGATCGATCTAGGTACCGGTCTATCCGATTTGCGCGCCGGGTTGATTCGCGTTTTGCACCCGCAGTCGTTTCTCGACGATCCCACGCGGCTATTTCGCGCGGTGCGTTTTGCCGCGCGATTCCAGTTCACGATCGAACCTCAGACGTCGCTGATGTTGCAGCAGGCTTTGCGTGGCCGGGCGCTGGCGACGATCGCAGGGGAACGGATCCGCCGCGAGATCGAGTTGTTGTGCGATGAGGCGCATCCCAGTCGAGGCTTGTTGTTGGCGCAGACGCTGGGTGTGTGGGATGCGGTGCAGTCAGGCTGGGAACCGCTTCACGCGCCGTTGATCGAGGATGGAACGCTCGATCGACATCTGCATGCGTGGTCCGATTGCGCCGCGGCTCGCGAGGTCACTCGTTCACAGCTCGCGCTGTGCTGTTTGTTCGCAGGCCTGTCCGCAGGTCAGGCCGACAGCTTGATTCGACAGTTGGCGTTTGATCGGCAACGAAGTGCACTACTTCAGGCGGTGCAAGAACAGGGGCAGTCCCTACGTGCCACGCTCGCCTCCCGGCGTACCAGCAGCGGTTCGCCGCCGCCACCGAGCACGGTTCACGCGCTGCTTGCTGACATCCCCGTCGCCGCGCTGGTCTTTTTGGACCTTGTTTGGGATTCCTCGCCGATCGAACGGGCGGCAGTGCAGCGCGAGCTGCGCACGACGCGCGATGTTCGATTGGAGATTGGCGGGGAAGATCTGTTGGCTGCAGGAATTCCTGCCGGGCCGTCGATCGGGCGACGGTTGGCTCTGACGCTCGCGGCCAAACAGGATGGTGTGGTTTGCACTCGGGCCGACGAACTGTCGTTTGCCTTGGCGCAGCGGGCTGACGGTTGAGCGCGGGAACGACTGCCGATGGGGCGGTGATCGGTGCGGCGGTTTGGTCGGGATGTGGCTTAGGGTTGCTGCCAGTGAGGCGTTGCGTGTATTTCGGGGAGCGCGACTCTATCGCGACGATTCACGCGTTGTGGCGGTCGGCGAGGACGAGTCGTTCAGCCGATGCTCAGGAGACTCCATTCACGCATCGGGCGTTCTGGTTGAGCTGGTGGGGAGTATTTGTTTTGGGTGCGTCAAGCAGGTTGGGGTTGTGCGTTCCGGGAGTTCCTGCTGGTTGATACAGGAGGCTCCTGCCGGTTGATTCCGGAAGCTCCTGCCGGTTCATTGGGCTCCATAGGGGCGGTGGGATCGTCATTCTCGAGGTGCTTGGTTCGCTGGGGACGGACCATCCAGTAGGAGAAGTCGGCCACGCTCGAGCAACTGATCGAGGGCTGCCGTGGCGGGAGCGTTGCGGTTCGGAGTGCTGCTCTTGCGTTCTGTGTTTCGTCGCGCGTCATGGCACTTCGAACTGTTGGGTCATACGATTTCCGCCTACTGGTGATCGGTTCCGTGTTCTCTGTTTAGTGCAGAGTCGTGACGAGCTATTGCCCTTGCCGATGGTTGACCGCGCGGCGCAGTAGTTAGTTGCACTTCTTCGCGCGCCGTCGTGATCGGTTGCGCTTCGCAAGATCTCGTTGCGCCTCGCGGTGCGTGGCCGAGCTCCATGGCGCTTGGCGGCGCGTCGTAGGAGAAACTCATTGATCGGATGACAGCGACTCAACGTGCGCGTGGTGATGACGCTGTATCACGCGCGTTCTGATGTCCCGCGAGCGCAAATATTTCTGCATTTTGCTGCACACTTTCGATTGTTGTTCGCGTGATTTGTTTGTACCTTTGTGCAACGTCGAGGGT
>CAZAHQ010000024.1:0-17495 GCA_964484415.1 uncultured Acidobacteriota bacterium
GATCCACGCCGCGATCGCCGGCGCCGATGGATTGGATGCTGCGGCGAAAGATGCCGGCTTCATCTGGCGCTCCGACCTCGATGTGCGCGGGATGCGCGTGGGCGTGTTGCAGGATCTGTTCGATGTCGACTACGCCACGCTGGCCGGACCTGGTGAAGACAAGCAGGCGTTCCGTGAGTGGCAGAAGAACGATCTCGCGGCGCTCGAGATGCTGCGCACGCTTGAAATCGGTCTCGTGCCCGTCAAGCTGCCGGTCACGCTACCGGTCACCGCGATGGCCACCATCCTTACGGCAGAAGCGGCCTGCGCCTTTGACGAGCTGACACGCAGCGGTGCGGACATCGGGTTGAAACGCCAGACCGAAGGTGCATGGCCCAACATCTTCCGACAAGGACAACTGATTCCAGCCGTCGAGTATCTGCGCGCCAATCGCGTACGACGGATGGTGATGCAGCAGATGGAGACCTTGATGGATCAGTATCCCGTGCTGGTGGCACCCAGTTTCGGCGGCGACATGCTGTTGTTGACCAACTTGACCGGTCATCCGCAAGTTGTCGTTCCGAACGGATTCCGAAGCGACGGAACGCCAACGAGTCTGACATTCACAGGGCGCTTGTGGGGAGAGCCGGCGTTGCTGGCGCTGGCGCGTGAGTATCAGGAAGGGACCAACCATCACATGAGACATCCGCCCTTGTTTGCCGACTGAGCGCCAGATGTTCTCTCCAGCGGCGTTGGCCTGCATCGGGTACGGAGCTTCTGAATTGCTGCTGGCCCTGCGCCGGCGAGCGAGCGGCTCGGCCGTACGCTCCGACCGCGGATCGTTGGCGGTGTTTTGGGTCACGATCACGCTGGGCTTGGTGCTCTCGGTCATTGGAGCGAGCCGCTGGCCGGCATTCGAGTTTCGGCTGCCGCGCTCAGGCCTCGCGGCTGTGGGCCTGCTGTTCGTTGCGGGGCTGGCGCTGCGCTGGTGGGCGATCCTGGTACTCGGCCGTTGGTTCACCGTCGATGTCGCGATTCATGCGGATCATCAACTCGTGACGAGCGGCCCCTATCGATGGGTGCGTCACCCTTCCTATACCGGCGCCGGAATGGCGTTCGTGGCGATGGCGCTGATGTTCGAGCACTGGTTCGTGCTCCCGTTGTTGTTGGTGCCGGTGGCGATCGCTTTCTTGTATCGCATTCACGTTGAAGAGCAGGCGTTGGCCCAGGCGTTCGGCTCGTCCTGGACCGACTACGTGCGCACGACGTCCTGCCTGATTCCGAGGATCTACTGACGCTCTCTGTCGCGATACCGCAGCTCGAGCTCTTCGAGCGTGCGAGGCCAGTCGCGCTTGAGCAGTTGCGATAGCGCACGATCTGCCAAGAGCTTCCCTCCGGTTTGACAGCGCGCGCAGTAGTTCGCCTCGTTCTCGGCATAGACCAGCCGTTGTACCGGTGCGCCGCAGTCCGGACACGGTTGCCGAAAGCGGCCGTGCACGGCCATGCCGTCACGAAACGCTGTCACCTTGTCGGGCCACGCGTCCCCGTGCTCGGCGATCAAGCGATCGCGCCAGCCACTGAGCGTTTCGACTGTGGCTCGATGCAGTCGCTCGATTTCCTCTGGATCGAGATTGAGCGTCAGTTGCAACGGCGAAAGCCGTGCGCGATGCAGGATTTCATCGGAGTACGCGTTGCCGATCCCGCTGAACAGTCGTGGGTCGGTCAAGGCCCGCTTGAGCGTACGGTTTTCTCGAAGCAGCGATTGCTTGAAAGACTGAAGCGTCGCGCCCAGCAGCTCCAGCCCACCAGGGTCGTGCTCCGCCAAACCGCGGCGACCTTGCACCGCGAACAGCGCAGCACGCTTCTTACTGCTCGCTTCGGTCAGCAAAAGCGTTCCGCTGCTGAAATCGAACGCTGCCAGCCCGATCTTGCCTGGGACCTTGGCGCCGTGCGGCCGCCAGCGCAGACGGCCAGAGATCATCAGGTGCAATACCAGAAAGAACTCGGAATCGAATTCGAAAACCACCCGCTTGCCGAGCCGGTGCAAGCCACACACGCGTCGCCCTTGAAGCGTGCTCAGGGGCGGTTCGACGGAGCGCAACAGAAACGGACTGGTCAGTCGCGCGCCTTCGTACACGGCGCCGTCGACGCGCGGCCGCAGCGCATGCAGATACAACTCGACATCGGGCAGCTCGGGCACGCCCCATTATCGCCGCGTCAAACGGCGGCGCACGCTGATCTCAACCTCAAGCCGAACGACGCTCCGTCGCGGGCGGGGCGAGATCGAACGGGCGAGCCGCGATCTGCTTCATCGTCTCGATCAACTGTTCGTAACTGACACCACCCGGCTCGGTGGCAAGCGCAGGATTTGCAACCCGAATGATGTCGCCCAGCGTCAGCATTCCGATCAGCTTTCCCTCCTTGTCGACCACCGGTAATCGTCGGACCTGACGTTCACCCATCAGGTGCAGGGCGACCTCCAGGTCTTCCCACGGATGCGCCACATAGCAGTTGCCGCGGATCATCTCGCCCACGACCAACTGATGCGGGCGGAATGAGTGGGTTCCCAACGCGATGCAGATGTCGCGGTCGGTGATCACGTCGATGAGTTGATCGGCCTCATCGACGACCGGCACAATCCCGCAGTCCTTCTCCCACATCACGCGGATCACCTCGCCCAAATTGGTCCCCGGCAGCACGCTGTGGACCGGCTGCGTCATTGCATTCTCGACCTTCATATTGGCCTCCTTGCAGCAGATCCTGTCTGCCGCAAGTGCGCGCCTTGGTCAACCGTAGCGACGTGACACGGATCAAGGGCAGCGCAACGGGTTGGCATTGATCCGTTCAACGCCGTTGGAACGCCTCCCCAGCGTGCCCTGACCGCAGGTCGCGTCATCGGCAATGACCACAAAAAAACGAGCCGTGCCGGCCGCAACAGGGTCGCTGCTGGTGTAGCGACGCTGGCCGAGATCGTTGGCGACACACGAACCGTAATCACCGGCCGGCAACTGCGACACCAGTCCGGACTGCAGATCGTAACGGTCGGCACCGACGACTCCGTCCCAACTGAGTGTCGTCTTGTCGCTTGCGAACGAGACCCCCGCGACCTCGGCGACATCGATGCTCGCTGCGTTGAACGGCGCGCAATCGCAACGATCTCCGACGCCGTCGTCGTCGAAATCTCTCTGTGCAGGATCATCGAGCCCAGGGCAGACGTCGCACGCATCACCCACACCGTCGCCGTCGAGATCAGCTTGGTTGGGGTTGGCGAGCTGGCGGCAATTGTCGACCAGATTCGCGACACCATCGCCGTCGAGATCCGCAGCACTGCTCAGCACGGTACGCGTCGACGTGGTTGCGACATCACGCACCGTTTCCCACACAAAGCCGCTCTTGGAGATGCTGGTCACGGTGAACGTATAGACACCGGGGAGCAACGAGGCCGGTTGATGCACGAAACGAACCACGCCTCCTGCCGCGAAGCGCGTGGTGGCGTTGAGCGGGACGAGCGTGGCCGGCCCGCTCAGCGTCGCCGAAACAGTCACCAAACCCTCGGGGATGTCGTCATCATCCAAGACCTGCACATCGATGGTCAGCGCCGAGAAGTCGTCGGTGAAGCGGATCGCGGCAATGTGCAGGCCGTTGAGGTCTGGATTGTGGGTGATGCTGGTGCGCCGATCGGCGCTGCTATCACGCACGAACCCCGGCTTGATCAAGTCGGTCAACGTGAATTGCGAGGCGCCGGTGGGGATCGGTCCCGCAGCGTCGAATGTCAGTGTGGCCACGCCGTTGGCGTTGGTGATGCCGCTGAGCAGTTGCGCGGGACCTCCAGGCGGTGTGAGGGTGCCGCTGACGGTGACCCCGTCTTCGGCGCCGGTCAGATCGTCCAGCACGAAGACACGCACCTCCAGTTGCGTGGCTGCAGTCTTGCGCAGTTCGAGCCGTTCGGCGTGAATCCGATTGCGGCTGACGTAGCCGAAGCTCTGCAGCGCGGCAAGCGCGTTGATCCTCCCGTAACCGTAGTAATCGTCGCGGCCGGGAAGATCTTCGCTAGGCAATCCGACTTGGTCCTGTGCGGTGCGCTCCAGCGTGTCGCGCAATTCCTCGAAGCGCAGTGTTGGGTTGAGCGCATGCAACAGCGCCGCGACACCGGTAGCGTTGGGTGTGGCGGCCGAGCAACCGTTGAAATTGCTCTTGCCGTCGACATCGCTGTTGTAGATCACCGTCGGCACCGACGCACCGGGCGCCATGACATCCAGCCCCGGCGTGAAGTTGGACGACAGCGAGCGATTGTCGTTGCTGTCGCTCCAGCCGGTGGCCAGAACCTGCTCGTACGACGCTGGGTAGTTGGGTACGGCTGTGCCGTCGTTACCGTTGCAGCCGATCAAGATCACTCCGGCGTCGTAGGCGAACAGCACGGCGCTGGAGAGCGTGGAGTTGTTCGGGTAGCGAATCAGCGACATGTTTGCGATCGAAACGCCGGCGCGCGCCGCGTGACGCAACCCTTCGGCAAGATCGAGATTCGTCCCCGAGTTGGAGGCGTTGAGCACCTTCTCAGGGACAAGCACCGGCCACCACGCAACGCCTGAGATCCCGAAACGGTTGTTGGCGCGCGCGCCGAGAATCCCACTGCACGACGTTCCGTGGCTCTGATCGTCCTCGGGATCGAAATCCTCGTTGACATGATCGAAACCGCCCGGCACCACGCGTCCCAGGAACTCGCGGTGGTCACCGTCGATACCGCTGTCGATCACCGCGATCACCGTTTCGGCGCGGCCGGTGGCGATCGAAAAACTCTCGGTGAGATCCATGTCGGCGTCGATACGTCCGCCGGTCTGTCCAACGTTGCGGTGATTCCATTGCGTTCCGAATTGCGTGTCGTCGGGGATCGCCTCGCCTCCTTCGCCGATCCAATCAGGGTGGGCATCGTCAACTTCAGGCAGACGCTTCAACGATTCCGCGAGCGCTAGGACATCGGTACCGGCGGGGACGCGCGCGACGAACACACGGTCCAATCCGAAGCGCTGCTCGGCCGGCAGGAATGGGCCGCGAAACGCCTGGTCGAGCGATCGCAGTCCAGCCGCACGGGCCCAGGCCGGCAACGTCGTCGCGGTTCCCTCGGATTGCAGCGCCGCAGCCGCCGGCGCCAAGCGAATGACGATCAGGTCGGGGACGTGTGCCGGGGCGGCCTGGAGCCGGGTCAGCCCGCTGATCATCACGACGAACAAGAGCCCTGCCGCACGCATCTCGACCTCGTCTCTTCCCTTGGGACCGGAGAGTTTTACGACGAACGGGCGCATTAGGGAAGCAATCAGGTCAAGGTGTGACCCGGCCGATTCGCAACCCGATCGGCCAGCGCACGGCGCGGGCCTGCGTCGGATCGCCCCACAGCGGGGTCAACGCCTCGACCAACTCCGGCATCGGACTGCGGCCGTGGGTCGCGTGATAGCGCTGTGTGGCCGACCAGGACTCGATGTAGTCGAAAAGTTGACCGAGTCGCCAATCGCAGTGCAGTTCGAAGGGAGGCGGATCGAGTTCCTCGAACGGAAAGTCCAATGCAGCGTAGAGGCGGTCCACGATCGCTCGTTCGGGCGGCCAGTAGGTCGCCAGGGTGCCGTCGTAGAACAGGCGCGTGACTTCATCGATTGCCGGTTCGACGCGGTGCGTTCCGTAACACCACACCGCGACCACACCGTTGGTGCGCAGCACCCGCCGGCACTCGCGGTAGAAATTGTCGAGATCGAACCAGTGCGCCGCTTGGGCCGCGGTGACCAGATCGGCGGCGCCGTCCGGCAGTCCCGACTGATGTTCGCGCGCCTGTCGATACGTAACGCGGGGATGCTCGCTTGCCTGCGCCAACTGTTGCGCGCTGGCATCGGTGGCCAGAACCGTTGCGAATCGCGCCGCCAACAACACCGACGCTTGGCCGTTGCCGGCACCACAGTCCCACACCAACGAGCGGCCCGGCGCGGCGTCCGCAATGTAGTCGATCAGCCGAGACGGATAGCTCGGCCGCGCCGCGGCGTAACGGTCGGCGTGCCCCGAGAAGTGATCTTTGAAACTCATGCAGGCCCGGCGAGCGAACGCACCGTGATCTGCCGGTGATCGGTGGTGCTACAGCGGATCATCGGTGGGTGCGGTGAAGGTCTTGTGAAGCGCATCGCCTGTGTTGAGCGTCCCCAACGGCTCGAAGAGCAGTACCTCGACCTCCTCAGCGGCGACCGGCCGATGTTCGACGCCGCGCGGCACGATCACGAATTCGCCCGCGCCGACCTCCAGTCTCCGATCGCGAAATTCCAGGCAGAACCGACCGCGCACCACGAGGAACATCTCGTCCTCGTGAGCGTGTTTGTGCCAGACGAACGCGCCCTGAAACTTGGCGAGCTTGACGGCTTGCCCGTTGAGCACACCGACCAGCTTGGGCCGCCAATGCTCGTGGATCTGGCTGAACGCATCGCTCAGCGAGAGATGCGTGATCGACCCGGCCGGTGATTCGCTGTGTGGACTCATCGAGCCGCGATCATAGCGCGAGGCCGCCGCCGGGGTCGGCAGCGAAATTGGTATGACGTCCCCGAATTGGTGGTGCGGTATTCTGCGGGGCGATGGATCAGGGGTGCGAGTGGATTGTCGATGCGCACGGGTGTGAGCCGGCGCGGCTGCGCGATGCGGAGCGGCTGGCACGCGTGTGCGGCCATGTGGTGGCGGCGTTGGGGTTGACGGTCGCGGCGTCACCACAGTGGCATCGGTTTCCAGCTCCCGGGGGGATCACAGGGTTGATCCTGTTGTCCGAATCACATTTGGCCTGCCACACCTTTCCCGAAACCGGCTGGGCCTCCTTCAACTTGTACTGCTGCCGACCGGTGGCGGATTGGCCGTGGGAAGCGGAGTTGACGCGCGAGTTGGTCGCGACCTCGGTCAGGGTCACGAAGATCAGTCGCGGCCCGGGAGCACCGAAATCGCGCGCCGGGCGCTCGCGATGAGTCCGGCTAGCGCCGGTTGTCCGTCCTGTGGCGCGGAGATCGTATTCAAGACAGCGTCGGCCGTGGTGATGCGCTGCGAGTTCTGCGGCGTCTTGGTATCACGCCTTGATCGCAAACTCGAAGAGATCGGCAAGGTCGCTCCGGTGACCGAAACCAGTTCCCCACTTCGACTCGAACTGCGCGGCGCCGAAGGTCAGAACGGGTTCGTACTGCGCGGACACCTCCAACTCGGTCACGCTGCGGGAGGACGCTGGGACGAGTGGCTCGCAGCGTTCGATGACGGCACGTGGGGGTGGATTGCGGAGGCGATGGGGCGGTTCTTCCTGACGCGTCGCGTGGAGGCGACAGAGCGGTTGCCGGAGTTCGAGACGTTGCAACCGGCTCAGAGACTTGCCGTCGCAGGGATGTCGTTCACGGTGCAGGAAGCGGGCGAAGCGCGGCTGCTCGGAGCGGAGGGAGAGCTTCCCGAACCGATCGAACCGGGCGCCAACATCCGCTATGTCGATTTGAGTGGAGCGGCCGATCTGACGGCGACGATCGACTACAGCGATGACCCAGCGCGGCTGTATCTCGGGCGCGAGGTGACGCTCGGCGATCTCGGACTGCAAGAGGCGACGGCGATCAGCCGCCCATTGCAGCAGGTCGCCATCTCCGCGATGAACTGCCCGCAATGTGCGGGATCGATTTCGCTGGCAGCGCCCGATCAGTCCGAGCGTGTCGCGTGCCAGCACTGCGGAGCGCTGTTGGATGTTCGTGGCAACGCACTGGCTTTCTTGGTGAGTCTCGCGCCGCTGACGAGGCCGCCGCAGTTGCCGCTGGGAACCGAAGGAACACTCGACGAGGTGCGTTGGCGCGTGATCGGCTACATGGTGCGCAGCGTCGTCTTCGATGCTGTTCGTTACCCGTGGGAAGAGTACCTGCTCTACGCGCCGGAGCGAGGCTTTTCCTGGCTCACCTGCAGCGACGGACACTGGAGCCTCGTCAAAAACGTCGCCGCCGGCAAGGTCGAGATTCGCAACGACGGCAGCGCGTTCTGCGACGGTGTCACGTTTCGCCGATTTCAACGCGCGGTGGCAACCGTGGATGAGCTGTCGGGAGAGTTCTATTGGCAGGTAGAAGTCGGCGAGCGAGCATCGACGCGAGACTTCATCGCACCTCCGCAGATCCTTTCGCTCGAGGAGTCGGTTGCGGACGACGGCACGCAACTGAAGGCGCGCGAGGTGAACGCGTCGCTCGGTCGTTACCTATTCAAACCTGAAATCGACGAAGCGTTCGGGATCACGACGTCCGCCACGCCGATCGGAGTCGGTCCCAATCAGCCGTACTTCGGCCCACGACTCACCGCTTGGTGGTTGGCCTTGGTGGCGGTGCTGGTGGTGGGGTGGCTCCTGCTGCCCGGCTCGACCACGACGCTTTACGAGCAGCGCTTCACGGTCGATCTCAACACAAAGACATCGCCCAAGCGGGTCGAGTTTACCGATCCCATTCACTTCGAGGCACGCAAGAACGTGCGCGTCACGCTGCAAGCCGATGTTCAAAACGGCTGGGTGGGGCTGGATGGAGATCTCTACAGCGTCGAGACGGGGCTCGTCGCCCCGTTCTACATCGAAGCCGGCTACTGGTCCGGCGTCGAGGGGGGCGAGAGTTGGAGCGAAGGGTCGCACAAACAGAACGTGCATCTCTCGGCGCTCCCGGCCGGCGACTATGCCTTGCACCTGGCGTTCGACGGACAAGCGCCGGCGACACAGCCGGTCGCGGTCGCCGTGACGGTGGAGCAAGGAGTACGGCGCGTCGGGCCGTTTTTGATCGCTCTCGCGCTGCTTTCGATCGGACCGCTGTTGGCGATCGTGGCGCGCTATCGGTTCGAGATCACACGCTGGCGCGACAGCGAGTTCAACCCCTACGCCAGCAGCGGCGAGGAGGAAGACGACGATGAATAACGCTCGTCGATGGCAGCGCGTGTACGGCGTGATCGGAACGCTGATCGTGCTGTGGTATTCATGGTCGACGTTTCAAGGTTACGAGCTCGGCGGCGATACGCGCGACACGCTCAGCGAGGCGGCGCGGCGCAATCCGCGCGGCGCAAACAGTTGGGTTACCGGATTCCGAGGAGGCAAATGATGACCCGTTCTTGGCCGGGCGCGCCGTTGGGCGCGTTGTTACCGTGGCAGGATCAAGCGGCACTGGTGCTGCAAACGATCGTCTGGGTGTTCGTCGGCGTGGTCGTGTTCGCACTGGCGTTCTGGGTGATGGCCAAACTGTCGCCGTTCTCGATTCGCAAGGAAATCGAACAGGACCAGAACTCGGCAATGGCGATCATCATGGCAGCGGTGATTCTGGGAATCGCGCTGATCGTCGCGGCCGCCATTCACGGTTAGTCGTTGATCGTGCACACGCGGCCGGCGCCATCGCTTCTGTTTTTGAACATCTTCGTGGTGGCTGCCTGCGGGCTGATCTATGAGTTACTGGCCGGAACACTGGCCAGCTTTGTGCTGGGCGATTCGGTCACGCAGTTTTCGCTGATCATTGGAATCTACCTGACCGCTTTGGGGGCGGGCGCCTGGCTTTCCGGTTACATGCATCGGTCGCTCGCACGCACGTTTCTCGAGATCGAGCTGGCGGTAGCCCTGCTCGGCGGGCTTTCGGCACCGATCCTGTTTTTGGGTTTCTCGCGGCTGTCGTGGTTCCGTCTGCTGCTGTATCTGATCGTGTTCGGCGTTGGGGTGTTGGTTGGGCTGGAATTGCCGTTGCTGATGCGGATCCTCAAGGACCGCGTGCAGTTCAAGGACCTGGTCTCGCGGGCGATGGCGTTCGATTACGTCGGCGCCTTGGTCGCCTCGCTCGCCTTCCCACTGTTTCTCGTACCGCACTTGGGCCTGGTCAGAACGTCGCTGATGTTCGGAATGATCAACGCCTCGGTGGCGCTGTGGGGGACCTGGCTGCTCGCCAGTGAGTTCACCCAGGCGCCTCGCGGACTGCGCTGGCGTGCGATCTTGGTGCTACTTCTGCTCGGCGCCGGCGTGTGGCAGGCCGATCGCTTGACGACGCTCGCCGAAGACGGTCTGTACGATGGCGAGATCGTCTACAGCAAGACCAGCTCGTATCAACGAATCGTGATCACGCGGAGTCGATCCGGATTCGAGCTGTATCTCAACGGGAATCTCCAGTTTCACAGCGCCGACGAGTATCGCTACCACGAAGCGTTGGTCCATCCGGCATTGGCAGCCAGTGCCTCGCAGCGCTCGGTCCTGATCCTGGGCGGCGGAGACGGCTTGGCGCTGCGCGAGGTACTGCGTTGGCCGCAGGTCGAAGCGGTGACTCTGGTCGATCTCGATCCGGCGATGACCGCGCTTTCGCAACACTTCCCGCCGCTGGCCGCGTTGAATCAACAGGCGTTCCAGGACCCTCGCGTGCAGGTGATCAACCGCGACGCATTGATCTGGTTGCAGCACGATCGACATCGATTTGACGCCGCGATCGTCGATTTCCCCGATCCCAACAACTTCGCGCTGGGGAAACTCTACACACGTCACTTTTATCGCTTGCTGGCCGGCCATCTCGAGGAAGGCGCGGCGATCAGCGTGCAGAGCGGCTCCCCGCTGTTTGCGCGTCAAGCGTTCTGGTGTGTGGTCCGGACACTCGAGGCGGCGGGGTTTCACGTACACCCCTATCACGCGCCAGTGCCTTCGTTCGGTGAGTGGGGATTCGCGTTGGCCAAACTCACCGAGTTTCAGCCACCGCAGCACACGCTCGCTGGGCTGCGCTTTTTGGATCAGGGATCGTTGGCCTCGATGTTTCGCTTTGCCCCTGACATGCAAGCGGTCGAGGTCGAGATCAACCGTCTCGACAACCAGGCGTTGGTGCGCCTGACCGAAGATGAGTGGCGGCGGTGGGAGCGCTAAACCGACGAGACTTCTTGGCGCTGGCGTTGGGTGCACCGTTGGCGGCTGCCGCTTGTGCGCGAGGCACCTCTCCTCGCCTGCCTGACGGCATGATCGTCGGAGCCTCCGATCGGTTCGGTCATCAGCTGCGCGATCGGCGCTTCGAGTGGCCCGGCTCCGATCGACAGTTGACGTGTGATGTCGCGATCGTCGGTGCCGGCGTGGCGGGACTGACAGCGGCGCGCGAGCTTCATCGCGCCGGCGTCGAAAACCTGATCGTGCTCGAGCTGGAACCTGAGCTGGGCGGGACCTCTCGCAGCGGCCATGGTCCGCTGTGCGCCTACCCGTGGGGCGCACATTACATCCCGTTTCCGACCCGCGACAATCCGGCCCTGATCGAACTCTTGACCGAACTCGGCGCCATCGAAGGGCGCGATGCCGAGGGTCAGCCGATAGCGGCCGAGCAGTGCCTGGTGCGCGATCCCGACGAACGCGTGTTCTATCGCGGCCGCTGGTACGAGGGACTGTGGCTGCAGGCGGGCGCCAGCGATGCCGACCGTGCCGAATTGCTGCGCTTCCAATCCTTCATCGATCGATGGTCGGCCTGGCGTGATGCCCGCGGACGTCGAGCGTTCACCGTGCCGCTATCGGCCTGCTCGGACGATGATCAGGTGACGGCTTTGGATCGTGAGTCGTTCAGCGCATGGCTTTCACGCCATGACTTCCGGTCTCCGCGATTGTTGTGGTGGACCGACTACGCGTGTCGCGATGACTATGGATTGCGCGCCCACGAAACCAGCGCCTGGGCGGGACTGTTCTACTTCGCCGCGCGACTGATCGGTCCCGGGCGAGAGGAGCAACCGCTATTGACCTGGCCGGAGGGGAACGCTCGCTTGGTCGCTGCCTTGGCGGCACCGGTGCACGATCGGATTCGAACCGGCTGGGCTGCCGCAGAGTTGATCGTCGACCGGGAGTCGATCGACATTCTCGCCGTCTCGCGCGATCACCTCGAGGCATTGGCAATTCGCGCCAAACGAGTGATTGTCGCCGCCCCGCAGTTCATCGCACGGCGACTGATCCGGTCATGGCGCGACGATCCGCCTGCACACCTGGATGATTTCGAGTACGGAGCGTGGCTGGTCGCCAATCTGGCGCTCGACCAAAGACCGTCGGCGCGTGGATTTCCGCTCGCCTGGGACAACGTGTTGTACGAGAGTCCGGCCCTTGGGTATGTCGTAGCGACCCACCAGACCGGGCCGGAGGTCGGTCCGACGGTGCTCACGTACTACCACGCATTGGCCGACCACACCCCGAGTGCGGCGCGCGAGCATCTGCTCTCCGCATCCTACGAACAGCTCGCCGATGCGGTGCTCGCCGATCTGGAAATGGCGCATCGGGAGCTGCGAGAGATCACGACGCGACTGGACGTGATGCGTTGGGGTCACGCCATGATTCAACCGCGGCCCGGTTTCGTCTGGGGTCGAGCGCGATCCGCCGCCGCGCGTCCGCATCGAGGGATCCACTTCGCGCACTGCGACCTTTCCGGGCTCGCGTTGTTCGAAGAAGCCTTCGATTGGGGACGCTCGGCGGCGAACGCCGTTGTAGCCGAACTAAGAGGGCAACCCAGATCCGCTTAATCGCCCCACAAGATCCCGCAGAGCACCGTGCAGTTGTTGGGATTGTCGACCCAGACACCGGCTGCGATGGAAACCGGGGATCCGCCGCTGGTCCAGCGGATCGTTTGCGTCGAGTTGCTGGTCAGGTTCGTGTACCGAACCGCCGGTGCGCTCAGCGACGTGTTGTGATCGATCACGGTCTCCGTGTCGGTCGGGAAATTGATCAGACGGATCGTGGCGGCGGCTGTGTCGACCTCGGCGCGACGCGCCCCGGAGTCAGACGACACGGCAATAGCAGGGTTTCCGCTTGTGTGCCAGGTGACGGTGACCCGCGCATTCGGCCCGACAGCCCACACCGCGGTGCCACTCAACATCGCAATCGCCAACAGGACCGACCCCAACCTCCGAGTAACGTTTCGCATCTTCAGATCTCCCCGCGGCATCAGTTCACGAACACCTCGTGTGCTCGTCCGACGCCCGAGGGAACTTTGGTCGCAACTCACGGTCGAGCAACCCTCCAGCGCATCGATTTTGCGCACCCTTCCCCGCGTCGAATCGCCACCATAAGTCGCAGGATCGGGGCGGCGAGCGACTGTGATTGGGATTCATCCCGAGACTCGCGGTGGGCCGCCGTTCGCATGGCCCGCGCGACACGACGGTGCCTTCTTTGGAGTCGCTCCAACGCCGCCGACACGGCCGATCGACGTTTCTAATTCATCCTTTGGCGTTTCTCAGTCTGTGGCACGCTCCGAAGCGGGCTGCATGCCATGAGATACCGCGGAGTCTCCTCTCACAGCTCCCCATGTTCTCGTTGGCCCCGGTTGTTCTGATCCGAGGCATCGGTTCGTGATCTCCCTTCCGCTCGACCACCAGGTAACGGTGGGCTGGCCGCCTGCGCGACGAGCCGGCTCGTTCGGCGGCGCCGTCGCGCACGTCCGGCGCCACCACTGATGGCCGGCCATGCCGATCCGCATCCGTTCCGATCACCCGATTTCGCACGATCCGATGGCCAGGAGACAGGACGAATGGCTCGATGAGACCAAGCGACGCATGTCAAGCGATGGCGCCGAGCACAGGTGATAGCTTGCCGTTGGTGAGCGAGAACGACACCACGCCGCTCTCGTTCGTGATCGGACCGGCCGGGCTCCCAGCCAATGGCGCGAAGAGCCTCTTTTCCCCGCCGATCCGTGCTCACTCGAAGGCGGAGCTCATGCAGGTTTTCCAAGTCACGCAGCCCGTACCCGCTACTCCTCGGTGCCGTTCACGTTGGGCCGTTTCCATGTCGGTCGCCGTGACCGCGATTGCGTTTGCTTCCGCGGAAGATCTGGCGATCCCGGAAACCGTCGCCAACTGCCTCGCCTGCCACGACGATTCCAGCATGAGCATGACGCTCCAGGACGGAAGCGAGCTGAGCGTCTACGTGTCGGGGGAGAAGTTCATGCGCTCGGTGCATGCCAAGGACCTGGTCTGTACCGACTGCCACAAGGGCGGCTACGACGGCGACCATCCATCGGGCAAGACCTACCCCAGCAAGCGCGCGATGGTGGTGGGGGCCTACGAGACCTGCAAGGAATGCCACTTCGACACATACACTCGCACGCTGGAGAGCGTTCATTTCGATCTGCTCAAGCAGGGCCTCGACGAGGCTCCGGTCTGCACCGACTGTCACGGTGCACATGACATCCAAGACCCCCATCAAAAACAGGCGATGATTTCGCGCAGTTGCGCCAACTGCCACACCGATGTCTACGACCAGTACAAACTGAGCGTGCACGGCAAAGCGCTCGTCGACGACGGTAATCAGGACGTCCCGGGCTGCGCCGACTGCCACACCAGTCACACGATTGCCGATCCGACGACAATCAAGTTCCGATTGAATTCGCCGCAAACCTGTGTGCGCTGCCACGGTGACGGCGCCCTGATGGACAAGTACCAACTGTCCACCGACGTGGCGACCACCTATCTGAGTGACTTTCACGGCGTGACCGCCGCGCTCGCAGGCAATCGCGACGTGCAGGAACGGCAGGTCACCGTGACGTGTCTTGACTGTCACGGGCATCATACGACCGTCTCACCCAAGAAGATCGGTGCCGACGCGATGAAAGCGACCGTGAACGCCACATGCGCCAAGTGCCACAAGGATGCGGCGCCGGATTTTCCCCAGGCATGGTTGTCGCACTATCGCCCGTCGCTGCAGCATGCTCCGTTGGTCTACCTGATCAACCTGTTCTACAAGTTCTTGATTCCATTCATCGTCATCGGCCTGGCGCTGCAGGTTCTGTTGCATCTGTATCGCGTGGTCGTCGGACGTTAGGGGCGTCGCCATGGCCAAGCGTTCCCTCGACGAGTTCGTGCCCCGCTTCTCCTGGTGGACACGGCTGCAGCACGCAATCGTGATTCTGATGTTCGGTGTACTGATGCTCACCGGCTTGCCGCAGAAGTGGCCGCAACTCGGTGCCAGTCAGTGGGTCGTCGACGCGATCGGCGGAATCTTCGTGGCTCGTTGGTGGCATCGCGCCGCCGGGTGGTTTTTCACGTTTTTCCTGTTCGTGCACCTGGTAGCGATCATCTGGGGCGTCGCCACGCGCCGGATGCGTCCCACCATGTTGCTCGCCAAGCAGGACTTTCTCGACGCCATCCACAGCCTGCGCTACTACCTGGGCCGGTCCGAAACCGCGCCACGCTTCGGGCGATACGACTATCGGCAGAAGTTCGAGTACTGGGGCCTGATCTTCGGCTCCCTGATCATGGCGATCAGCGGCATCATCCTGTTTTTCCCGATCCTGATCTCGCAATGGCTACCGGCGGAGTTGATCCCGGCCGCGAAGGCTCTGCACAGCAACGAAGCGCTGTTGGCCTTGGCGATCGTGCTGGTCTGGCATATGTATGGCGCACACCTGAGCCCGGAAGTCTTTCCGATGGATACCAGCATCTTCACCGGCAAGATCAGCAAGCGACGCTTGAAGCATGAGCATCCCATCGAGTACGAGCAGACTTACGGCAAACAGTGATCCCTGCGCTCTGGTCCCACGCGCTCGCCGCGTACCTGTGGCAGGTCTTCCTGCACTCCGTGGTTGCGGCCGTCGTGGTGCTGCTTTGGTCGCGCGCCGTCCCAATCCCTTCGGGCAGAACCAGGCGGCGACTGCTGGTGGGCGTGCTGGTGATACCACTGCTGACCGCCGCGATCCCGGGTCGCGCCGCCCTGTCCTGGCGCGCCGAATGGGCCTGGCTCGACGGCACTCGGCTGTTGGCGCTTCCGATCGTCGGTGGTCTGCATGTTCATCACTTGGTCCTGCTCTCTGCGATCCTCACGGTGGGCGCAACGCTGTGGCAGGAGGTGGTTCCTGTACTGCACAAACCGCGTCGCAGCGAACAGGCGGCTCCCCCAGCGCTCGTGGATGCGGCGCGAGCGCAGCCGGGTTGGTTGCGCTGTGACGTGATGCTTCTGGATGATCCGCATCTGGTGCTCGCCAGTGCTGGCTGGCCTTGGCACCCGAGGCTTTTGATCTCAACGTCGTTCTTGACCCGACTGACGGCCGAGCAACGCGCGGCCGCGTTGCGCCACGAGAGCGCGCATTGGATCGACGGGCGCTGGGTCAAGGCGCACGTGCTGTTCTTGCTGCGATTGGCCCAACTGCACAACCCGGTCGCGCTGTGGTGTTTTCGTGAGTACCTGTTGGAAGTCGAGGTCGACTGCGACCGCCGCGCTGTGCAAGAGCGCGATGTTCGCCCGCTGGTCAGCACACTGCTGCTGCTCTACGAGCAAACGTCGCCGCGCGATGCGGCGAGCCGTAGCGCGCTGCGCTGGCGGGTCGCCGTCCTGCTCGGTGATCGGCCGCATGACGATGCAGCGCTTCCGCTATTGTCGCAGGCAGCCGCAGCGGCGTTGCTTGTGATGGTGTTGCCATGGCTCGTCTAAAAGGCATCGGGAGCCTGCTGGCGATCGTCATCGGTGTACTGCTGGCGCTGCGTCTCGTGCACGTGATGTTGCCGATCGTCTATCCGCTTTCGGATCCTGGCCCATTCGTACTCGATCGGATCGAGCAGGTCGGCCGCTATGCCGGCTTCGAACCGTATGTGCCGTTCTATCGGCCCGAATTGCTCGGCACCGCGCCGCCTCAGATCGTCGTGACGCGTGTCCAGGAGGCCGAGGTAACGCTGTCTTGGAGCGGCCGCCATTCGCTCGTGATCAAACAGCGTCCCGCCGTGGCCAAGCCTCGTGCGGTTGCCGCTGCGGAGCGGGTGGAGGGTATCGACGATGCCTTCTGGTGGGCTAACGGGGCGACGACAGAAGCGATGGTCTGGCGCAGCGGGATTGCGATCTCCCTCCGCAGCGATCTACCGCGTGAGCAATTGCGCCGCGTGATCCTGAGCCTGAAAGCAGGTTGAGCCGCCCGCCTACGTGTCTCCGAACTCGATCAGCTTCTTGCGCACCGCGTACTTGATCACCTCGGCCCGCGAGTGCAGACCCAGCTTGGCCATCACGTGCTCGCGATGTGTCATCGCCGTCTTGAGGCTGACGCCGAGATACTTGGCCATCTCGCGGCTGGTCTTGCCTTCCGCCAGCAAGGTCAGCACCTGCCGTTCTCGCGGGGTCAGCCGCTCGTATTCGTCGTCCTCCAGCGTTTCACCCGAGGTCATCATCCCGACCAATTCCTCTGCCGCCGCCGGGTGCAGGTAGCGCTGCCCTTTCTGCACCGCCAGGATCGCGTCCTTGAGCTGACCCGAAACACTGCGCTTCAAGAGATAGCCGTGCGCGCCGATTCGGATGGCGCGGCGGATGTACTCGCGATCTTCGTACTGGGTGAGAACGATCAACTTGATGCCGGGGTTGTCGGTGAGGATCGTGCTCGCCGCCTCCAGACCACCGAGGCCGCCGGGCAGACTGATATCCATCAACACCACGTCGGGCGCCAGGCGCGACGCCGTGCGGATCGCGTCCTGGCCATCGCCGCATTCGCCGACCACCTGGAACGATGGCTCGCGCTCCAAGAGCGCCTTGACACCCTCGCGCATGAGATCGTGATCATCGACCAGCA
>CAZAHQ010000025.1:0-16761 GCA_964484415.1 uncultured Acidobacteriota bacterium
AGCTGCAACCCAACTACGTCGACCCGCTCGCGTACTTGGACGCCAAGGTGCTCAGCAAGATCGATGCGCAGTACACCGGCTGGACGCGCGGCACCGACAACATGCCGAACTTGCCGTGGGGCTCGCAGTGGACACCGCAAGAGTGGATTCGTTACGGCGAGCTGGTGCGTCGTGGTGGTTTCTGGCCGGCGACGGGCGAGCAGATTGTCGATCAAGAGCTGATGGACGATTCGTTTCATCGCTCGGCGGTCAAAGACACATACGGGCTCACCTGGTGGTTGCCGGAGCCGGGAAATCCGCGCAAGTCGTGTGATGCCGTCATGGCCTTCGGCCTTGGCTCGCAGAAGCTGTACGTGATTCGCTCGCTCAAGTTGGTGGCTGTGCGTCAAACCGACGAGCCGTGGGATGGTTTGACGTTCAGCGACGACGAGTTCCTCGATCGGTTGTTGGCGCCAAGCAATCCGCAAGACGATTGCGCGCCGGTGGCAGCAACCGCGCTGACGATGACCAAGAGCGGCAACGATATCGCCTTCGATTGGAATCCGGTCAACGCCGACTCGACAGGGAACACCGAGTTGATCGGCGGGTACGAGGTGCGGTCGTCGACGCAGCCCAACTTTGCGTTGCCGCTTCCGGTCGTGAGTACCACCGGCCCGCGCTCTACAGCACTGGCGCCTGGCGAGGCGCTCGGGGTTGCCGAAATCGTGTACTACCAGGTGCGCGCTCGCGATAAGTGCAGCAATTTCGGGCCGTAAACACGGCCGGCCGGCCCGTTCGGCCAAAGGACATTAGTCCATAGACAACGCCCGCGGCATGCGGATAATCGCAGCTTCTCGTTCACGCCCAGGCGCTGACTCTGCGAGGTAAATCTCATGACCCGTGTGCTCCGTCGTTGGCTGTCGACCGTCCCCATGCTTGCGCTGTGCGTCACCGCTGCATCGGCTGGACCTGGCCCCACCAAACTGCTGCGATTCCCCGACGTTCAGGGCGACAACGTCGTCTTTACATACGCGGGCGATCTATGGCGTGCGTCGACCTCGGGTGGCAACGCGGTTCGCCTCACCGCGCATCCCGGGATGGAGGTTTTCGCTCGGTTCTCGCCTGACGGAAAGTGGATCGCCTTCACCGGGCAGTACGACGGCGATGAGCAGGTGTACGTCATGCCCGCCGAAGGGGGTGAGCCGAAGCAACTCACGTTCTATCCGGCCGATGGCCCGCTGCCCGCGCGTTGGGGTTACGACAACATCGTCTACGGCTGGACGCCTGACGGCAGCAAGATCTTGTTTCGTTCGCTGCGCTACGGCTACACCGAATGGCCAGGGCAACTCTACACCGTCGACATGAACGGCGGCCCGGCCGAGCCGCTGCCGATGCCGCGCGGTGGTGCGGCCGACTATTCGCCCGATGGCAAGCGCATGGTGTATTCGCCGCTGTGGCGCGACTTCCGTACCTGGAAGCGGTATCAAGCAGGTTGGGCGCAAGACCTCTACATCTACGACCTTGCGACCAATCAGACCAAACCGGTTTCGCCCTCGCGCCGTACCGAACGCGACCCGATGTGGATCGGCGACGGCATCTACTTCGTTTCCGATCGCTCCGGCACGCTCAACTTGTATCGCTATGACGTCAACAGTGAAGCGGTGACGCAACTGACCAAGAGCGATACGTGGGATGTGCGCTGGGCCAGTTCGGAAGCCAAGTCGAAGATCGTGTACGAGCTGGGTGGCGAGTTGTGGGTCTACGACGTGGCGCGTGGCAACGAGACCAAGTTGTCGATCACAGTTCCTGACGATGGCTTGTCGCGTCGCGCCTCGCGCATCGCGGTGGGCGGAAACATCGAGGACTTCGAGGTCAGCCCCAAGGGGGAGCGTGCGGTGTTCGCCGCTCGCGGCGATATTTTCTCCGCGCCGGCCGAGAAGGGAACGGTGCGCAATCTCACGCACAGTTCAGGCGCGCATGATCGTGCGCCGCGCTGGTCGCCGGATGGAAAGCAAATCGCGTTCATCTCCGACATGTCGGGCGAGGAGGAGATCTATCTCGTGCCGCAAGATGGGAGCGCGGCGCCGAAAGCGCTCACCAGCGGCAATCGAGCGCGCCTGTACAACCCGATGTTCTCCCCCGACAGCAAGCGGCTCGCCTACTCCGACAAGGAAGGGCGCATTTACGTCGTGTCGATTGCCGATGGCAAGCAACAGCAGGTGGCCGACGAGCGCAACGGGCAGGTGACCGACTTCGCATGGTCGCCGTGCAGCTTGTGGTTGGCGTTCTCGCTCAGCCAGCCAAGTACATCGCGTGGCTTGTTTGTCTGGAGCGTGCAGGACGGTCAAACCCGGCAGGTTACCGACGGGTTCTTCAACGAGTACTCTCCGCAGTTCAGTGCCGACGGAAAGTACATCTGGTTCCTCAGCGAGCGCGAGTTTCATCCGCAGTTCAGCACCGTCGAATGGAACTTCGCGACATCGCGCATGACCGGTTTGTTCGCAGTGGCCCTGCGCAAGGATGTTGCGCATCCGTTCCCGCCGCAGAGCGATGAAGTCAAGTTGGATGAAACCGGCAAGGACGACGGCAAAGACGGCGCCAAGAAACCTGAGGGCGACAAAACAGCAGCCGTCAAAGGCAAGGCCGATGCCTCCAAGTCGAAGAGCGACACCGACAAGGCAGAAAAGCCCGACAAAGCGAAGATCGAGCCGACCAAGATCGACTTCGACGGGATTGCTCAGCGTGTTGCCGCAGTGCCAGTATCGGCCGAGAACTACGACTCACTCGGCGCGGCCTCAGGTTTCCTGCTCTACGCGCGCAACTCACCGTCGTTCTACGGGCGCGAGTCGGAAGGCAAACGTCGCTTGATGGTGTACGACCTGGAGAAGCGCAAGGAATCGATGTTGGCCGAAGGAATCGGCGGCTACGCGATCTCCTCCGATGGCAAGAAGGTGTTGGTTGGTGGTGAGTCGGGCTACTCGATGTACGACATTGCCGGCGGCAAGGACTCGGGCAAGCCGGTTTCCACCGATGGGTTGTTTGTCGATCGCGTACCGCGCGAGGAGTGGCGCAACATCTTCAACGAGGTCTGGCGCCGGTACCGCGACTTCTTCTACACGCCAACCATGCACGGCTACGATTGGAACGCACTCAAGGCGCAGTACGAACCGTTGCTCGAGTACGTGTCGCATCGCTCCGATCTCAACTACGTGATCGGCGAGATGATCGCCGAGTTGAACATCGGCCACGCTTACATCGATGGCGGAGATTGGGTCCGGCCGAAGCGCGCGCCGGTGGCGTTGCTCGGCGCGAAACTAGCGCTCGATCCGGCCAGCAAGAAGTACAAGATCTCCAAGGTCTGGCGCGGTCAAAACGCCGAGGCGAAGTATCGCTCGCCACTGACTGAGGTCGGCGTGGACGTGAAGGAGGGGATGTACCTGTTGGCGGTGAACGGCGAGGAACTGCGCGCCAATGTCGACCCGTACAGCGTGTTGCGCAACAAGGCCGACGCCCCCGTGGTGTTGACGGTGGCGACCACTGCCGACGGCAAAGACAAGCGCACGGTGAGCGTCAACCCAGTCCGCGAAGAGAGCTCGTTGATCTACCTCGACTGGGTCGAAAAGAACCGTGCGGCGGTCGACAAGCTATCGGGCGGGAAAATCGGCTACATGCACATCCCCAACATGGGTGGTGAAGGGGCCTACGAGTTCATCAAGTGGTACTACCCACAGGCGCGCAAGAACGCGATGCTCATCGACGATCGTGCCAACGGCGGAGGGAACATCTCGTCATGGGTGATCGAGCGAATCAGCCGCAAGTTGCTCGGCACGCGGTTCGAACGCACCTCGGAAGACCCAGGCACTTATCCCGACGTCGTGATGCGCGGCCCGATGGCGGTGTTGATCAGTGAAACCAGTGCATCCGACGGCGACATCTTCCCGTACATGTTCCGCGCATCCGGGCTCGGGCCGTTGATTGGAAAGCGCACGTGGGGTGGTGTCATCGGCATCACCAGTCACGGACAACTGATCGACGGCGGCAACACCAACGTGCCGCAGTTCGGCACCACGTCGAAGGACGGTAAGCACGTGATGGAAGGTGAAGGCGTGGCACCGGATATCGAGGTCGACAACGACCCGGCGTCCGAGATCGCCGGTCGCGACAACCAGTTGGAGCGGGGCGTCGCGGAGCTGATGAAGGCGTTGGCTGCCGATCCGCACGATCTGCCGCCACGCCCCGCCGATCCGATCAAGACCAAGGCGCCGCTGAAGTAGGGCGAGTGTCGTAACGAAACGCGATCTGCACAGCGCGCCGAGGGAGGGTCACCTTCCTCGGCGTCGTTGTTTTCGGGGCAACCCGCCGGCGAGCGCATCATCATCGCCAGGAGCCGGAAGATGAGTTACGCCCAGCACCTGCGTGGCCTTGGTTCGGGCGCCATATACCCACTCGACACCTTGATGAATCTCGATCCTATCGATAACCGCCAGGTCGAAATCGTGATCGATACGCAACGCCTAGTGCGCGAGCAACCGCACCAGGCTTGGTATCGGCCCGAACGCCGCGACATGTGGCGCTTCGGATCGCTGTTGGCGCTCGACATCGAGAATCGCGACGACCGCGAGCAGATTGTGACCCTGGGTGAAGGGTGCACGCCGCTGCGAGACTACTCCGATCATCCGGTGGCACGCGCTTACGGTTTTACGCTGCAAGTCAAAGACGAAGGCATGGCCGAGCCCGGTTTCGGCGCCAACCCGACACAGTCGTTCAAAGACCGTGGCATGGCGATGACGGTGTCGATGGCCAAGAAGTTCGGCCTGAAGAAGCTCGTCGTGCCGACGCAAGGAAATGCAGGCGACTCGCTCATGGAGTACGCACTCGCCGCCGGCATGCAAGTGGCGATCATCATGCCCGATGACACGCCAATGCCGATCCAGGGGCGCGTTGCCGCGATGTCGCTGCGCACACCGAGGGTCTTACTGCACTTGGTGCAGGGCACGATTCGCGAGGCGGGCGCGGTGATGCGCGAGCAGTACCTGCCGCAGGGCTACTTCAACGTCGCCACGTTTCAAGAGCCGGGTTGGCGTATCGAAGGGAAGAAGACGCTCGGCTTGGAACTCGCGGAACCGGCCGCGCGGGGCGAGGCGTGGAGCGTGCCCGATGTGATCGTCTACCCCACGGGCGGTGGAACCGGCGTGCTCGGGATGTGGAAGGCGTTCGATGAACTCGAAGCGCTGGGCGTGATTGGCGCTCAGCGGCCGCGCATGATCTGCGTCCAATCCTCGGCGACGGCACCATTGGTCGATGCGTTCCAGCGCGGGCTCTCCGACACCACGCCGGTCGCTGCCGGCAGTACGCGCTGCGTGGGGCTCAACGTGCCGGGCGGCGTCGGCCACTTCAAGGTGCTGCAAATCGTGCGCGAGAGCGGCGGCTGTGCCGTTGCCGTCGATGAGCGGCCGATGGAGCAGGCGCTGCGCGACGTCTGGCGCGACAAACATTGGTGGATCTGCTCGGAGGCAGCGGCCTGCTTGGCGGTACTGGAGCGGTTGGCGCAACAGCGTGTGATCGATCGTGGCGAGCGCGTCGTGGTCGTGAACACCGGGTCGCTCGAAAAGTACCTCCCCGATTTACGGCGGCTGCTCTAGTCCGCAGAAGGTAGACTTCGCCGCGCCCATGAACACAACCGTTCGACACATCTCCGCCGTAATCGCAGGCCTCGCGGCTGCGGTTTTGTGTCAGGCGCAGACGCTTCTGCTCTGGAACCTGCTTTACGTGCCGCTGGCGCCACACGCGTTGCGTTATTCGATGCAGCAGGGGCTCGTCGATCGCTATTTTGGCGCCACGGTCGCAACGGCCTGCGGGTCGGTGCTGGTCCTGCTGACGATCGGCCTCTGGTTGCTCTGGCGCTGGCGGGAGCATCGACTCGAAACCGCGTCTTTGTATGCCAGCGTCAGCGCGATGGTACTGGTGCGTATCGCGTGGGTTTTTCCGGCATTTCGCCATGGGCCGAATCTGGTGTGGACGATTCTCTTTGTCGTCACGTTGGCGGTGCTCTCGACGGTCATCGCCTGGTCGCTGGTGACCACGTACGATCACCGCCCTCAAACGCCATGACGGGCCCACGTTTGCGCGAGGAGCGACACGCATGCGCATTTGGGTAGACGCCGATGGCTTGTCGCGCGAGATCAACGATGTGTTGCTGCGGGTGTCGGAGCGCCGCCAACTCGCGCTTGTGCGCGTCGCCAATCGCGCCCTTCCGCCGCATCAGTCGCCGTTGATCAGCGCGGTCCGGGTCGACGATCGCTTCGATGCCGCCGATCGCTACATCGTCGAGCATGTCGAGACGGGCGACCTGGTGATCACTGCCGATGTGCCGTTGGCTGCGTCCGTGGTGGCGCGCGGTGCCTGGGCCTTGAGCGCGCGCGGTGAAGCGTTCGACGCCGACAACGTGGGCGACAAGCTTGCGACCCGCGATCTGCTCAGTGAATTGCGCTCGGCCGGGAGCGTGAGCGGCGGGCCGCCACCTCCCACGCCGAACGATCGCAAGCGGTTCATCGATGCGTTGGATCGATTGCTCACCAAACTGGCACGCACGACCTGACCTGTCGCGCCCTGTCCGCGGCGGCTGCTCTTGTTACGCCGTGGTGTCTTCCGCGGGAGTGAGGCGCACCACACCCTCGCCCTTCTTGCCGTTCATCGTGACCGTCAGCGGCTCCTTCAGGTGGACGTAGCGCACATGCGCCAGGGCGCTGCGCGCCGGCTGCTTGTCGAGCCACTCCCAATCGACGAACCCTTCACCGGCGTCTGGGTTGACGGTGAAATACCCGACGTTGAATGCCGTCAGGTTTTGGAAGAAATGACTCCCCTGAGATGGCGTCACCTTGAAGTCGCGCAACCCTGCTTCGACGATCACCTTCGCGCCCGAGACCTGATCCCACGTCACCGGGATCCCTAACCACGGATCGCGAGAGCCCCAGCGCCCGACACCGATCAACACGTACGGTGTATTCGTGGCGACCAGCAAACCATTCAGGCGCCCGATTTCGTCGGCAGCGTCGCGGCTGCGCGATCTTTCAAAGCGTTGAAAGTCGACCACGACCAAATCGCGAATTCCTTCGATACGGCCGTGGCCCAGCGTGCGTTTGCTGTGCGCGATGACGCTGCCCGGCGTGATCGGTCCCACTTCCAACGCCTCGGCTTCGGAGAGCAGCGACATTGGGCGCATCTGGAGCACACCAAACTCATGCGGCTTTCCAGGCGTGGTGGACAGCGTGGCGGCAAACTCGATTTCAACCGGAGTGCCCATGCCGTCCTCGCCCATTTCCATGAGCAGCGTGAGTACATCGGGCAACGGAAACAGGCCCATCTTCAAGATGGGTGCGAAGGTCACGACGCGTGGACCAGGACGTGACGTGCCGTCGTAGATCGCATCGTTTTCCGAGGAGTAGGTCGATGCCATCGCGGCCAACACGCCATCGCTCTCGGCAACCGACAGATCGAACGGCGCTTCGCGCATCGTCCGCTCGCCGGGCTGGGCGTCCATCGGCAACGCCCAGAAACGTCGTTGCGTGTTGGCCAGCACGTCTTCGACCGTCGACAGCTCGAGCAGACTCTGCGGGTACTTGGGGCAGAAACGCAGCGACGATCCTTCGTACATCACGGCGCAGCCCATCCCCAACGCAACGGCGGCGACGCCATCCTGAGCTGCCATCGGCTCGACCGGATAGAAGTTGTGCGAGCGCACCACACCCGCGAAATTCGGGTAGTAGCGAGGCCCGTGTGGTGCACCGACGATGCGCTGCAGCATCACTGCCATCTTCTCTTCTTCGAGGCGATACGGCGTGGCTGCGATATATCCCTTGGCGGCCCGCGCGAATGTCGACGCGTAGACGCGCTTGATGGCGCGCATCAGCTCGCGCAGCCGATCGACCGGGTCGGGCGCGTCGTTGCGCAGCATCAGCGTGTCGTACACGCCAGTGAACGGCTGATGCTGAGAGTCTTCCAGCAAGCTCGACGACCGCACTGCCAACGGCCAACGCGCCTTCTCGACGAACACCGCGAGGTCCCGCTCGATGTCCTCGGGCAGGCGTGCCTCGTCGAAACGGCGTTCGATCTCGGCATCGTCGGTGCTTTCCAAGGCAAACGAGCGCAGGCCGTTCATGTCGAGGAAATCGTCGAAGACGCGCGTCCCGATGACGACGGTTTGCGGGACGGTGATATCGATACCAGCAAAGCTCCGTCGCAAACCGTGGTCGCTGAGCAAGCGGCGCACGAAGGCAACGCCGCGCGCCTTGCCGCCGATCGAGCCCCCTCCAATGCGGTAGAAGTCGCTGGCGAAATCGAAGTGCGCACGCTCGAACTCGGCCACCAGATGCTGGCCCTGCTCGCGCCGGTAGTCTGCGATGGCCCGACTCACCCCGCGGCGCAGCGCGGTCACGTCGGGGAAGTCCTCGATAGTGACCGGGCGCAGCCGATTGGCCAGACCAAACTCGGTGCGCGCCTTCAGCCAGCGCGAAAAGTGATTGCGCTTACTGTGAAACAACAGTGACTCATCAGGCACCTTGGTGAGCGCTTCTTGCAAGCTCCGCAAGTCGGAGGCGCGGGCAACTTCATCACCACCCGGCAGCCGGAAGACGAAGTCGCCAAACCCGAATACTTCCAACATCACCTGCTCGAGCTTGTCGAGCATGAGTGGCGAGCCCTTGAGCAAGAACCCTGAATCGAGAGCGCGGGCCAACGTCTCGTAGTCGGGCTTGGTGGAGTGCAGGATGATCGGGATGTCGGGATACAGCTTGCGCACCATGCGCGCGAAATCGGCACCCGCTAACGGTTCGTTGATGCCGCCGCGCGGGAACTCGACATCGGAAACGATCCCCATGACGTCTTGTTGATAGGCCTGGAAGGCCGCTTCGGCTTCTTCGTAGGTGGTGCACAGAATGATCTTGGGGCGCGCCCGCATGCGCAGGATCTTCTGAGAGAGGTTGAGTCCTTCACGCACGACGCGTTGCGCGTTCTTCAGAAGCACTTGGTACATCCGCGGCAAGAATGACGACCAATGGCGGACGGTATCTTCGATGACCAGAATCACCTGGACGCCGCACTGACGGCAGTCGTGCTCAACGTTGCGCCGATCCTCGACCGTCTTGGCAATGGCTACCAGGATCTGCGCGTCGCCCTGCCACAGGAACGTGCTCTCGATACCGCTTTCCGCCGCGCGCGACGACCAGGCAGCCAACTCGCGCGCATCCCAAGCCAACAGCACAACAGGAACGTCGAGCCCTTCCAGGCGGACCTGTCGCGCCAGCTCTGCCGCGTCCATGTCGCGCACATGCGGCGTGGTGATGATCAGCTTCGAGCCGGTTCCTTGTTTGGCCAGCTCGATCGCCTCGGCGCCGGTGGAGACACCGGTGAGTCCAGGTGCGTAATGCAGATCGAGGTTGCGAAACTCGCCGAGCAGCCGCTCGGAGAGTTCGCCCGCCTCCTCCAGCACGAATTTGTCGTAAGGGGTGGAGACCAGGATCACGTCCATGATGCGGAATCGCATCAAGTCCTGGAATTCGTGAAAGCGGGTGCGCGAGGTTGAGCTCATGGCAAGCCCGATGGTAGTAGAAAAACGGGTGCCGGTGTGTCCGGCACCCGTCGATTGAACCAACGCAGTGAAAGCTACTTAAACCAGGCCTTGATCCATCATTGCATCGGCAACCTTCAAGAAGCCGGAGATGTTGGCTCCATTGACGTAGTTGCCAGGAGTTCCAAACCGTTCGGCTGTGGTGACGCACGCCTTGTGAATGCTCTTCATGATCTGGTGCAGCTTGGCGTCAACCTCTTCGCGCGTCCAGCCATACCGCATCGAGTTCTGCGACATTTCCAATCCCGAGGTGGCCACGCCACCAGCATTGGAAGCCTTGCCTGGCGCGTACAGGATCTTCGCTTCGAGGAAGGCGTTGACCGCATCCAACGTGGACGGCATGTTGGCCCCTTCGGCCACCACGTAGATTCCGTTACGCAGCAAGTTGGCCGCGTCCTTGACGTTGATTTCATTCTGCGTGGCGCTCGGGAACGCGCAGTGCGCCTTGTGATCCCACAGCGGATTGCTGGCGGCACCGGCCCCGATCGGTGTGAACGTGGCGGTCTTGTACTTGTCGGAGTAATCCTTGATGCGCCCGCGCCGCACGTTCTTGAGATCCATGACGAACGCCAGCTTGTCGCGATCGATCCCCGCTTCGTCGTAGATGTGACCGGAGGAGTCGGATAGCGTCACCGGCTTTGCGCCCAGATCGAGCAGCTTCTCGACGGTGTACTGTGCAACGTTGCCGCTGCCGGAGACCAAGCACGTTTTTCCTTCCAGCGTTTCGCGTCGAGTGCCGAGCATTTCGGCCGCGAAGTAAACGGTGCCGTAGCCGGTGGCCTCGGGGCGAATCAGCGAGCCACCCCAATTGAGCCCTTTGCCGGTGAGCACGCCGCTGAATTCCTTGGTGAGTTTCTTGTACTGTCCGAACAAGAATCCGATTTCGCGACCGCCGACTCCGATATCGCCGGCCGGGACGTCCGCGTCGGGACCGATGTGGCGATAAAGCTCACTCATGAACGACTGACAGAAGCGCATCACTTCGGCGTCGCTCTTCCCCTTGGGGTCGAAATCGGAACCACCCTTACCGCCGCCCATCGGCAATGTCGTCAACGCGTTCTTGAACACCTGCTCGAACGCCAGGAATTTCAGAATTCCCAGATTGACCGATGGGTGGAACCGCAGGCCGCCTTTGTACGGGCCGATCGCGCTATTCATCTGCACACGGAAGCCGCGATTGATCTGCACGTTCCCTTTGTCGTCTTGCCAGGGGACACGGAACATGATCACGCGTTCGGGCTCGATGATTCGCTCGAGGATCTTGGCCTTGCGGTACTCAGGGTGCCGTTCCAGCACCAAAGACAGTGAATCGGCGACTTCTTGCACAGCTTGGTGGAACTCGGGCTCGGCCGGGTTCTTGGCTTTCACATCAACCATCAACGATGAAACGAACTCGCTCATGAGACATCTCCTCGACGGGCGCTTCCCCGGCCGGGGCGCGCCTGTTGGGAGCATTCTAGGCGGGGTCGCGAGTTGTGGCACTGCAGGCGCGTGATCCGTGTCATATAAATTGCGTTGGCTTGACTCGGATCAAGCAGCAACGCGTGCCGCCGAGCGCTTGCGCCAGAGCGTTGGCCGAAGCGGGCCGCTTGGGAGGTACTGAGGGCGACGTGGCTGCCACCGCAGAGACGAATCGAACCGGGAGTCTCGGCCGAATTTCATTCAGGTGGAACGCCGGGCTGGCGGCGTCGGCCGTACTCAGTTCATCGAGCGAGTGGGCCAACACAGGAACGGCACCACAGTCCAGAACATAGAGCATCGCACCGAGCGAGTACAGATCGCTGGCCCCGGCGTGCGGCCCACCGGACAGCAGTTCGGGGTTTTGCATGGCGGCGATCCGCACATCCCGTTCGACGAGATCGCTCATTGAGCGTTTCTGTCGACTCCTCGACTCGGATCGCCCGGATCGAATACCACAGCAACGGATCGGTTCGAGGCGTGGTCGCACTCGAAGCCAGCGCCGGCGATTCTGTCACCGCGGCATGGGGACGGATTGGAGAGACTGCGCTGAGTCCATGACATAGAAATAGTTACTTCCCGAAACAGATGACGGTGTGCGATTCAGCCCGTTTCGCCTCACCAACTATTGTGTCGGAGAGAGGAACGCCGTACGCTCCCGCCGTGCCCAGAGTAGCCATTGCGGCGAGCACCGGCCTCGCCGGATTTCTGCGACAACGTCGGCAGGAATTAGGCATTGGCTTACGCGATGTCCAAACCCGTTCAACCGAGATTGGTGCACAGATTCCATTCTCGACCCTGGCCAAAATCGAAAAAGGAACTGTTGAACCGGGCCTGGTTAGAATCGGCCGACTCTTTCAGCTTTACGGCGTCCCGCTCAAGGTGCTGGATGACCTGCTCGACATGGAAGCGTTTGCCAAGGCGGACGAGTCGATCGAGACCATCGAGCGACCCGACCTGCGCGCGAAAGAGATTTTCAGCAGCGGTGATATCAAGCGTGGGTTAGGGATCTTGTTTGCGTATCGCCGCGCGCACCCGCTGGGGGGGAGCGACTCGTCGTTGCGGCAGAAGGTCGACATCACGCTCGCCCTTCTGCTGCGCAGCCTCGGAAAGAGTCGACTCGCCGAGTTCGTTCTGGATGAACTGCAACTCCATCACCCTGATCCTGAACTGCGCCAGTTCGTGCTCGGGACGGCAGCCAACGGCGACGTCGATCTGGGCCGAAGCGAAATCGCTCACGCTCGTCTCGCAGCGATGCCACGCCATCCAGGGGGAGTCAACGAACGCAGCATGGCCGGTCTACGATCGGCGCTGCTCGGCAAGCTGGCGGCGATTGCAAGCAACTACGCGGAAGCGATTCACCACTACCAACGAGCGATCGAACATCACGAGCAGGCGGGGAACACCGGCGCCGTGCTGTATCTGCAATCACAAATTGGCCGCTTGCGTTTCAAACTGGGGGACCACGCTCAGGGCCTTGCACTGATCGAACAGGCCAGGGCGGGCAATCTCGCGGCCGGCTTTCGGCGACCGGCGGAGTTCGACGATTTGATCAAGGCCGACTGTTATCTGGAACTGAATCGAGTCGACGAGGCGGCAACGCTCGCAACGGAGGTTTTGAAGTTCGCGAAGAAGCCCGCTGACTTCGCGCTGCAACTCGAAGCTCACCACGCGCTTTGGAAGGTGGCTGTTGCCAAGGGCGATGCGCTGAACGCCGGCCGTCATCTGTCGTCAGCGTTGACGCTGGTCGTAGGAATCGACGACCCGTCCGAGAAGTACGATGAACTGCGCCGCATCCTTGCTGAACGCGACGGTCACGCCGCGCCCGCCGGCTCGGGCAGAGGACGCAAGCGTCAGGCTGCCCTCGAGCCAAAAAAGCCCACAAAATATCGTCACAGCTAGTTGCCAATTAGGAATTACCTGCGTATAACCCGACGCGATGCCCCGCGAAGCGATTCTGCCCTCTCCTGCTCTCGCCCGATTCCTGATGGAGCGGCGGTTGAGTTTGGGTCTGACGCTCCATGAAGTGCAGGGTCGGACAGAGAAGGCAGGTCTTGGGATAAGCCCCTCGGTCATCGCTCGAATCGAGGAGGGGCAGGTCGAGCCGGGGATTCTACGCACTCAGGTGCTGTTCAAAGCGTATGGACTGCCGCTGTCGCTGGTTGCCGATTTGATCGTGCGCGACGAGGTGGGTGAGTTGCCGCCGCCTCGGCTCGACGCGACCACGCTGCTCGAACGCGCCCTGCTGCTGTTCGACTCGGGGAATCGTGGTGGAGCGCTGGCGCATCTGTTGGCGTTGCGTCTTCCGCGAGAGGGAGAGACACGCGACACACAGGCGCTGCGATTGCGCGCCGTGGTGGTGCTAGCCGTCGCTTTCCAACGGAGCGGGAACCTGTCGTTGTCCAAGCGCGTGCTCGACGATGTGCTCACCAATCCACCTGCGGATGAAACGCTGCTTCGCGAAGCGTTGGTGGCGTTGGGTGAGTGCTGGTGGTTGATGGGCTCGGCCGAGATGGGGTTGGCATTGCTCGATCGGGCCGCGGCGCACACCGAAGGGGCTACCGAACAAGACCTCCGCACGTTGCAGCTATCGCGGATCAGCGCGCTGCTTGCAGCCGGCCATCTTGCGGAGGCCGAACGGGTCGCCACCATCACTGCCGATGAAACCAAAATGCACGACGAGGTCGAGATCGCGCTCATGCACGGCATTGCCTGGCTCGCCGCGACGCGTGCAGGACGCACCCCGTCATGGCGACGAACCTCCAGTCACTTGGCGCAGGCGGTGCTCACAGCCACCCGCGCCCGCGCCGCACTCGATGCCTGGAATCTCGACTCGGCACTGGCGCTGTCCAAAAAGGCGGTGGCTGAAGCCGATCAGGTCGGTGATCCACGCGTCGGACTCACGGCTTACGGCACGCTGTGGTGCGTCGCGGTCCAGGCGAACCAACCGAAGGTCGCGAAAGCCGCTCTGAAGACACTGCGTCCTTGGCTTGACGATACCGACGACCTCACCGAAACAATCGTCACGTTGCGTCGCGCCATGGCCGTGGAAGTGCCGACACCGAAGCAATCGACGCGCGCACCGAGAGTGCGACGCGAAACAAGAAAGCGCCGCTCCTAGGGCCAAGGCAGGGGGATAGGAGGGCCAGGCCGCCGCACGATTCTTCGAACTCGCCCCGAGTAACGGGGAACCGTGCGGCGGTCGCAGTATTGCAACGGCTCGGCTAGTCTTCGCGCCGATGTTCACCGTCGATTCGATCGAGAACACGCCGAGCGCTCGGCAATGGTCGATCACTGCGTTGCTCTGCCTTGTGTTGTCGGCGTGTGCCTTCTGGCCGGCAGTGAATGGCGGTTTCTTGTGGGACGACCGCCTGATGGTCGCCGATAACACGGCGCTTCGTACCATCAGTGGCCTGCGAGCGATCTGGTTGTCGCCGGGGACGACGTTCCAGTACTACCCGCTCACCTACGCATCGCTCTGGTTGGAATATCGGTTGTGGGGTGGTGCCCCGCTTGGCTACCACGTCGTCAACCTGCTCCTGCATGCGTCGGCGGCACTGATGTTGTGGCGCTGGTTGCGTAGCATCGGCGTGAAGGGAGCTCTGGTAGCGGCGCTGCTGTGGTGCGCGCATCCGGTGCAGGTCGAGTCGGTTGCCTGGATTGCAGAGCGCAAGAGCGTCTTGTCGGGCCTTTTGTACTGGACCAGCCTGTGGCTGTTGGGACGTGCCTTCTTCGAAGGCAGCTCGGTGTGGCGACAACGCCGAAGCTGGCTCGGTGCGCTGCTGTTTGTCGCGGCGCTTTTGGCCAAGACGTCAGCGGTAACGCTGCCCGTGGTGTTGCTGCTCACGGTCTGGCTCAAGCATGGGCGTCTAACGGCAGCGCTCTGGTTACGATCGCTCCCGCTGTTCGGCGTTGCCGCTGCGCTGGGTGCAATGACGTGGACGCTCGAGTCACGCATGACACAGACCGCCGTTGGTTTGCACACAGTGACGCTGTTGGATCGACTATCGATCGCTGGAAGCGGGTTGTGGCACTACACACTCAAGACGATCGTTCCTTGGCCGTTGACGGCGATTTATCCGCAGTCGACTCCGAGTGCTCTAGGCGTCGTGTTGCTCGGACTGTGGTTGTGCATTCCGATCGCGTTGATCCTGCTGCGGCATCGTTTGGGTCGCCTGCCGAGTTTTGCGGTGCTGAGCTTCTTGGTGCTGCTGGCCCCCACGTTGGGGTTCGTCAACTTCGGTTTCATGCAGTCGGCGTGGGTGGCCGATCGATTCCTGTACTTGCCTGCTGCCGCGTTGGTTGCGCTTGTGGTGCACTTCATTGCTGTCGGTGTGCAGAACGCGATCACAGCAGTTCGCGCCGCCGCAGTCGTGGTGTGCGCCGTCGCGATCGTGCTTTCAGCGCAGCGCGCCACGGTGTTCTCCAACGAAAGCTCACTTTGGAACGACACGCTGGCAAAAAACCCCAAGGCGTGGATGGCGCATGTGCAGCTTGGCCTCGCGGCTGCGCGTGCGGGGCAACTCGATCGCGCACTCTCAGAGCTGCGCGCCGCAGAGCAACTTCAGCCCGATTCCGATGTCGTGCAGCAGCGGCTGGGGTTTGTGTTGGCGCAGGCCGGCCAGCCCGACCAGGCACTGCAGCATCTGGATCGAGCCGTGGCACTCAGCCCTGGAAACCTGGAGGCACGCAACGATCGCGCAGCTTTGTGGGTCGACCTCGGCCGGCCGGAAGATGCGATCGCCGAGTACCAGAAGATTCTGCTGCTCGCACCGCCACGGGTCGAAACATTGACCAACCTGGGGAACGCACTGTTGCGCATCAAACGCTATGACGAGGCCGCGCAACAGTATTCCAAAGCGCTCGAACTCGACGGTGGATACGCCGCGGCGTGGAACGGTCGCGGCGCGTTGGCGCTTACGCAGGCCAGGTTCGATGACGCCGCCGCATCGTTCTCGCGAGCGATCGCCTTGATGCCGGCCGACGCCGACTACCGATTCAACCGTGGGTTGGCCTTGTCGCGAAGCGGACGCGGGGAAGAAGCGGTGAGTGCCTATCGCGAGGTAATTGCGATCGCGCCGCGGCACGTCAGGGCGCGCGTCGCATTGGTCGCTGCCCTGATCGAGGTTGGAGACAACGATGGGGCGCGCCGCGAACTTTCAGACGGCAAACGACTCGGAGTGAGTTACCCAGAGGAACTAATTACTCGCCTCGGACTCTGATCGTCGCCGCTAATCTCGTGCGGCGCGCAGCACTTGATTGCGCCCGGAACGCTTGGCTTCATACAGTGCCTTGTCGGCAAGATGGATCATTGCTTCGGCTTCACCGCGCGCATTGTCCAGGTCGGCGATGCCGCAACTGATCGACAACTGAATCGGCTCGATTCCGCTGCCGCATGTCAGCGGTGTTTCCACCAGCCGCCGGCGAATGCGCGATGCGATCCGCGCGGCGCCGGCCGCTCCGATCTCGGGAAGCACCACCGCGAACTCGTCGCCACCGGGGCGCGCCACAATGTCGGAGCGCCGAACGGTGTCTACCAAGACTTGCGAAAGCAACAGCAAGGCACGGTCGCCCAGCGGATGACCGTAGGTATCGTTGAGCGATTTGAAGTAGTCCAAGTCGATCAGGATCAGGGACAGCGGCTGCCCGCCGCGACGCGCGCGCTGTTCCTCACGCTCGAGAAACGCCTCGTAGGCGCG
>CAZAHQ010000026.1:0-16318 GCA_964484415.1 uncultured Acidobacteriota bacterium
ACGTTACCATGTCCAGCCATTATTGAATAGCTATATATGAGACAGGACACTAGCAACCAAGCCGCGACTTTCTGGTTGCGGTCGATCGGAATATTCGTGACCTCTGCCCCTGAACCGACGCCGCGACACCAGTCAAAACCGCTCCCTTCAGGCGTTGATCATCACGACGGCCATCAACGCCAAGCCGAACCCTACCCACTGCACGGGGCGCGGTCTTTCGCCCAGCAGCATCGCCGCCAACACCACAGTGCTCGCTGGATAGAGATTCGTGAGCGTGGCGATCACGCTCAGCTCACCGCCGCGCACCGCCAGTTGATAGAGCGCGTTGGCACACATATCGAGCAGGCCACACCCGAGTATCAGCCAAATCACAGACGATGATGCGGCCACGCTGGATTGCCGTCGCCACGACGCGATCGCAGCACCCGCCAAGAACAAAGAAGTCGACACCGACCGAGCGGCGAGCAGCGGCCACATCCCGGAATGCGCCGATGTTTGCCCCAAACAGACCAAGAACCCGCCGATCACGACCCCGGCTGCGATCGCGATGATCAGCGCCCCACCGCGGCCGGCACGCCCAATGTGAGCCTCCGGTGCCCCACCACCAATCAGCGTCACCGCCCCCGCCGCCACAGCGATTCCTGACCACACCAAACCGGAGGGGCGTTCTCCGATCATCAAGCCCACCAGTACCGGGAGCACGAGCGCCACCACCCCGGACACCGGCGCCACGACGCTCGCTGCGCTTCGAGCCAGACCGAGATACAACAGCGCGACGCCACTTCCCCCCAAAAGCCCCGCAGCGGCACCCCAGGCGATGTCCCCGCCGAAACCAGGCCAGGGACTGGTCAGCGGTGCGAGCACGGCGAGCGCCACGAGCCCCACCGCTTGCGACAGGGCGGTCACGCGCAGCAGCGGTGCGCGTCGAACCGCCAAGCCGCCGCAAAAGTCTGCGGCGCCATACAGACAGGCCGCGATCAATGCCAGTAGGTTGGACATCGACCAGCAGCCTACAATGCGAGTTCCTCACGGGAGTATTCCGATGACAAACATTCGCCTGGCCTTTCTCTCGCTGCTGTTGGCTGTCACCCCTACGCTGTCGTGGGCCGCTTTCACGGACGAAGACCTGGCGCGACGCGCCACCGATTTCGCGAACGCCGTGGTAGCCGAGAACTACGATGCCGCGCGCGCCATGAGCACCTCCACCATGCAGGAAGCGCTCAAAGGGGATGCGTTCCCGCAACTGCGCGCGACCCTCGTGGCTCAGATGGGCGCGATCAAGAGCGCGGGACAGGCGTGGCCGTCCGACACCGTCTCCGGTTATCGGCGCTTTCGAGTTCCCGTCTCGTTTGAAAGCGGCATGTTCGACTTTCAGATCGTCTTCGACGCCGACGGTCTGGTCGCCGGAATGGGCGTGCAGCCTTACTCTCCGCAGCCCGCCAAGGAAGATCCAGCGACGGCCGCCTGGCGTGAACTCGAACTCAGCGTCGGACCGGAAGGACGCGCACTGCCCGGCACGTTGACACTGCCCAAAACCGGCGGACCGTTTCCTGGCGTGGTGCTCGTACACGGCAGCGGACCGAACGATCGCGACGAGTCGTCCCTTGGTAACAAGCCGTTCCGCGACATCGCTCGAGGACTCGCCGCGCGCGGCATTGCATCGCTGCGCTATGACAAGCGCACGTTCGCACGCCCCAAGGACTTCGCCGAGATCGGCGCCAAGCTCACGGTGAAGGAAGAGTCGATCGATGACGCGGCGGCCGCAATCAAAGTACTGAGCCGCAGAACCGAGATCGATCCGAAGCGTGTCTTCGTCCTGGGGCACAGCTTGGGCGGTCAGCTGGTGCCGCGAATCGCCAAGGCGGCGAAGGTCGCCGGGATGATCGTGATGGCCGGAAGTGCCCTGCCGATGCCGGAGAAGATGATCGAACAAACCGACTACTTGGCCCGGGTCGACGGCACGGTCAGCGCCGAGGAACAAAAAAACCTCGACATGCTCAAGCAAGCGGTGACGGCGTTGCGAGAGGCGATGAAACAACCGGATGCGGGCAGCAAACTCTATCTCGGCGCACCGGCTGGATACTTCAAGGATCTGGAAGCACACAACGCTCCGGCTGAAACAGCGGCGCTGGGGTTGCCTGTGTTGGTGTTGCAAGGCAAACGCGACTACCAGGTGACGATGGCCGATTTCGCCGAGTGGGAGAAGGCACTGACCGGGAAGAAAGGGGCGTGCTTGCGTTCCTACGACGGGCTCGATCACCTGATGCGTAAGGGTGAGGGACCAGGCGGCCCGGAAGACTATGCGAAGGTTCGACCGGTCGATCCTTCGGTGATAGGCGATATCGCCTCGTTCATCGCCAAGGGCGGCTGCTAGCCTGTCATTCAGCTCCTCAGTTCGGGGGTCGGTCCGCGCCGATCGAGTCTTCGCCCGGCAGATCGCAACGGCTGACCCGGCCGGTGCGGTGCCGTTGCAGCGCTGCGCATCAATTGGCTCTCCGCGCTGGGGGTCATCCGCCCTAATGTCCCCTTGTCGATGCCATCACCATCGTCGGCAGGGAGGAACCGATGCTCCAACGAGGACTCGTCGCGCTCGCAGCATTCCTTTTGATCGGCACAGCCGGGGCGACCGCGCAGGTGATCAGTCTTCCCTGCCCCAAGCCAGCCACCGTGGAAGCGCCGTGCCCCGACCGGGTGCTGCCGCCATTGACCCCTCCGTTGTTCGTGGCGAGCGCGCGTGTCGCACCGCAAATCGATTGGCGCACCGCACCCGACGATCGCGCCCGTATCGAGTTCTCCGCCGATCCAACCTTCTCGTCGCGGCCGATCATCCATAGCACCTGGTCGACGGAGGGTTTCTTGCAGCCGGATCCTTCACTGTGGCGCCGTATCTCGCGTACCGCTGGCGAGGACCACACGATCTACGTTCGTGCCGTCTATCAGATCGAAGGGGGCAAGCAGTTGGTGGCGCCTGCCGTGCGGTTGCACCTCACGCGCTAACGCGCAGGGCCGACGAGCTTGGCGAACCGAAGGCCGGTCGACGCGTACCCGTGCCGCTCGTAAAACCGATGGGCGCCGGCTCGACGATGGGCACTGGTCAACACGATCCGTTCGGCGCCGGCATCGATCAACAGGCTCTCGCAGGCCGCCAGAAGAGCGGAGCCGATCCCCTCGCCGCGCCGCTGCTCGTCGACGACCATTACCACCACGCGCCCGACCGGCTGGTCATCGGAGAAAGATGCGAACAGTTCGGCCGCCGCAAAGCCGATCACTCGCTGCGCCTCGACGGCCACCAATGACGTAATTCCGCCGCGCTGCTCGATTCGCGCCAGGCGGAATCTCATCTGATCAGGCGATGACGGGTAGCCCAATTGCGACAGGAGTCCGGCGATTGCGGGTTCATCGCCGGGTTGCACGGTGCGCATGTTCATCGCTGACACGGCTGCGCAACCACTGCGAAGGCCACCATAGATACCGTCGGCATGAAGCGGAGTCTACGCCTTCGCGATCCGCCAGGGGCCCAGTGCTCGCACGTCGCGTCAACCTCGCGGCGCGGTCACGCGCTGGTCTTGTTACGTGTCCAACGGGGGTGCGTGATCTCGTACTTCTGGATCTTGTAGTTCATGACCCGAGACGACACGGCAAGAAAACGCGCCGCGTCTTTCTGGATCCAATCGTTCATTCGCAGCGCTTCGAGAATCACCATCCGCTCCAGATCGTCCAACGGCATCCCTTCGGCCGGGAGACGCAGCATCGACGACAGGCGCGACCGTTCCTCCGGCCCACCTCCGTCAGCCGTGGCAAGCGTCAGGTCCTTGGGTTCGATGATGTCGGTGTCCGCCATCAAGACGGCGCGCTCGATGGTGTTCTCCAACTCGCGGATGTTCCCCGGCCAGTTGTGGCGCGTCAGCAAACGCAGTGACGCCGGCGAGAAACCGCGCACCGATTTCTTCAGATCGTCGGCAAACTTCTGCCGGAAGAACGTTGCCAACGGCACGATGTCTTCCTTGCGATCGCGCAACGGCGGCATGTTGATCGTGACCACGTTGAGCCGGTAGTAGAGATCTTCTCGGAAGCCGCCCGACATGATCGCTTCTTCCAGATCTCGGTTGGTGGCCGCGATCACACGGACATCGGCCTTGATCGTACGGGTGCCACCCAAACGCTCGAACTCGCGCTCTTGAAGCACACGCAACACCTTCGCTTGGGTATTGGCACTCATCGTGCCGATCTCGTCCAAGAACAATGTGCCTTCGTTGGCGAGTTCGAATCGCCCGATGCGCTGCCGGTCGGCCCCGGTGAACGCACCGCGCTCGTGACCGAACAGTTCGCTTTCGAGCAGGTTCTCCGGCAGTGCGGCGCAGTTGATCTTGACGAACGGTCCATCTTTGCGCTGCGAGTTGCGGTGAATGGCCTCGGCGATCAACTCCTTCCCGGTTCCCGTTTCACCCAGGATCAGCACGGTCGCGTTGCTAGGGGCAACCTTGCCGACGACATCGAACACGCGACGCATGACCGACGACTCACCCACGATGTTGTCGAATGAACCGACGACATCGCGGCGATCGTATTCCTGCAACCGGCTGACCAAACGGCGATGTTCGAAGGCACGCTGCGCCTTCATCTCCAGCTCTTCCAGATTGAACGGCTTGAGGATGTAGTCGAAGGCACCCAATCGCATCGCCTCGACCGCTCCCTCGACGGTGCCATACGCCGTCACCATGATCACCGGCGTGGTGTCGTTGACCATCCGAGCGCGGCGCAGTACTTCCAGGCCGTCGCAGCCCGGCATCTTGTAGTCGGTGATGACCAGGTCGTAGACCTGCTGCTCCAACGCCGTCAGCGCCTGCTGGCCGTCGTGGGCCTCGGTGACTTCGTGACCGGCGTCGCGAAACGCCTCGGCAATACCTTCGCGGAGGTTACGTTCGTCCTCGGCGACGAGAATCTTGCGCATTGTCCCCGGCTCCTCTCAGCGCGTCGTTCGTCAGCTCTATCTGCGTCCGCCATCGCGCGGCAACACCACACGGAACGCGGTGCCGCAGCCAGGCGAGCTTTTCACGTCGATCAAACCGTGATGGCACTCGATGATCTTACGCGCCATCGCCAACCCAATCCCGGATCCACCCTTTTTGGTGGTAATGAACGGGTAGAAGATCTTGTCGGCCACCTCGTGGCTGAGCCCCGGTCCGTTGTCGCGAACCACGATCTCGACCGCACCGGGATCGCGCTCCGGGCGAGCCAATGCGCGCAACTCGAGCGAGAGCAAACCGTTCCCGTTCATCGCCTCGAAGGCGTTGAAGATCAGATTGGCAAACACCTGTTGGATCAGTCCGCCATCACAAGCGACCGGCGGCGCTCCCGGTTCGAAGCGGCACTCGATGTCGACCTTGGCTTCCGGATAGCGCGCCTGGGCCTCGCTGACGGCCGCCTCGAGTAGGCGCTCCACGCGCTGCTCACTCAATTCCGGGAAGACGCCGCGCGCAAACTCCAGACCGCGCGTCACGGTGCGATTCAAGCGCTCGACCTCATCGACGATCTTGCTGATCAATCGCAACTCCTCGTCTCGCCCACTGAGCTTTCGCTTCAGCAGCGAGGCGGTGACGTCGATCGAGGCCAACGGATTGCGAATCTCATGCGCCATCGACGCCGCCATCTGCCCAAGCGCGGCGAGTCGATCGCGCAGCCGGTCCTGTTCCTCTTGTCGCTCGACCATCGTGAGATCTTTGAAGAACAGCGCCACTCCGGACGTAGCGTCGGCATCTTTGATCGCGCTGATCGTGAAACCGATGGTGCGCCCGTCCTCTTCGCGCGAACGAATTTCCATCTCGGCGCGATTCGGCGGGTGCGACATCTCGAGCGCATCGAGCAACACCTCCGCCAACCGGGGGTGTCGCGCCAGCACCTTGGTGACGTGCGCTCCGATCTCGATCGAGTTGTCGAGCTCGAGAATCTCTCGCGCCAGCTCGTTCACCGTCAGGACACGTCCTTCGCGGTCGACGGTGACGATCGCGCAGCGCATCCCTTCGATGACACGACGAAAAAACAGTTCCCCGCCAGGCAGTTCTCCTGCCGACGGGGCACACGTGTAGCCCATGTATGTCGATTCACCCATGGTGGGCAATCTGTCTGGAGGACGCGCTGAATTCAAGGAGCGCCTCGTGCAACGGGAGAACCACTTGCGGCGTGGTTCAAAAACCTTCGCACCTGTGCGGCATCCTCGGCATCGATTACGCCATCCGCGTTGAGATCGAGTTGAGCGTCAGACCCTGCGTCGACCGTGCGAGTGCCGAAGGCAGCGTCGACGCGGGCAAGATCGGCCGCATCGACGGTTCCGGAGCCATCGACATCGAGCAACTCAGGGTGTGCTTCCAGATACTCCGCGGCGCGACGGACGGGATTCGCAACCGTGAAGTCCGATGCGGAGAGTGGTTGCGCGCGATCGGATCGAAGGCTGACCTCGATGATCGCGGCATCAGGCCTCAAGACCGTCGTGGATGTCACGACCACGCCAGGCCGCTTGGATGCAACGCGCGCCTCATCGGCGAAATTGGCGCCATACAGCGTGAGCTTGAATCGACGCCCCAACTCGACGGAGCCGTCGAGCCGGTCGACACGCGGGTTAGCAAAGGTCACCAAGGGGTCGCTGGCCTTGCGCGCTTGATTGCCGCCAACATCGTACGGTCGCACGGCAATGAACATCAGTTGGTTGTCGTCGAGATCGCGCAGTACCAAACGTGTCTTGTCGCGAGCATCGACGCTGCGCAGTAGCGCGCCGTGCGGGTCACGCACCTCTACCAGGTAACCGGCCGTGGCGTCATCGTCGTTAGCGCGCCAGGTGAGCGTGAGATCGGCGGCCCACACTGGCGCAACGGCACTCAGCGCACCGAGGAGACACAAGGATCGACTCAGCGACTTGGTTGCGGCTTTCATTGCTGGCCCCCTTGCTGCTGAGAGGTCTGCGGTGGCTCGACGCCGATCGAGAGCGTTTCGCTCTGCGCGGTAGCGGTAACCTCGGTCGTGAAGTTGATCGGCTGCGCCTTGCCCTTGGAACTCGCGTTGCCGTTAGTGGTAAGTAACAGCACGCCCTGCGCGCCGCTCTTCACCCACAGCCTGTACTTCTTCCCCGGCTCGAGCGGCGAGGCGGGCTTGACGTACACGGTGTCGCCGTTCTCGATCGACGGATACCCGATCAGCGGTACCTGCTTGAGCGAGCTCCCGACCTTGAACATCTTCACGGTGCTCAGGTTCACGCTCGGACTCGACAGTGTCGTTTGGAACTTGATGCGGAACTCCGAGTCGAGCGGCACGCCGCCGGAACTGTCGGGCACGCTCGTGGTGCCGGTCTGCAGCGTGCCGGAATCACCGCTCGTGGGGCTACGGAAGGTCGTGGTTTCGATCGACGCTTCCACGGTCCAACCGGGCGATGTACGCCAGATACGTCCGCCATACAGCTCGGAGTGACCGGCGGAGTCGAGCGTTCGCTTCAACGAAGCACCCGCCAGATTGGCCTGCGTGATGTACGTCTGTGCCGCCGTGAGCGGTTTGGCAAACGTGATCACCACCGTGCGCCCGCCGTTCTCGTAGCTCGGAGACGCCGATTGGTGCGGCAGGAACGTCTCGCCTGTCAGCACGCGGAAGCGGCGCTGCAGTTCGGTGCGGTCGAGAATCGTCCACAGCGGACTGACGTCGACATTGAACGTGATACGCGCCTGGGTCGTTGTGATCAGCACGCCGGTTTGACCCGCCGCAGGATTGAACGAGGTGACGTCGATCGGGCCGCCGGATCCACCGTCGCTTGCGATGGTGAACGGTGGCGACTGCGTGAAGTTCTGCGCGAGTGCGTTACCGGCCAAGTCCTTCGCACCCGATGTGCCGCCAGAAACCTCGATCCGGTACTGCTTCCCTGCACCGAGCGCGACACCGGGTGTGATCGTGGCTACGGCACCGGCAAGCGACGGCGAGCCGCTGGACTGTGCCACGGCGCTGCCGGACGCGACGTCGATCAAGCGCACCGTGGAGGTGGTGATCGACGAGGCCGACATCGATTCACTGAACGTCACCGTCGGCCGTATCGAGGCCACGACACCGGTGGCACCGGCCGCTGGATTCGTGGAACTGACGGTCGGCGGCGTGGTGTCGGTCGCCCCCTTGATTTCGATGGCTGAGGCCTTCGTACCAAAAACCCACGGCTTGGTCGCGGGAGTCGTGGTGCTCAGGTCTGGGTTTTTGACCGTTACATCCGAGAAACCGTTGGGGGCGCTGCTCGCCGCCTGCACGGTCATGCTGATGGTGCCGCACGCGTTCACGGAGTAACTGGTCACGGTCAAATTGGAGTTCGAAAGCGTGACGGTTGCGCGCGGACGGCTGGCGTCGCCGCTGACACCCGCATCGTAGTTGCTGCCGGTAACGGTGAAGGTGATCGTCTCGCCCGGTTTGATCGTGGTCGGACTAACGGTCGACACGACAGGACGCGCATACCCTTTGACGCTGTTGGAGTCGGTGGTGCTCTCGAGTCCGCCCGTGTCGTACGCGCGAACGGACACGTACCACAGCGTGCAGTCGGTCAGTCCTGTCAGCTGGGTCGACGTGGTCTTGCCGGCATCTTTGACGTTCGCGTGAGACCCAGGGGTCGGCCCGTAGTACACGCGGTATCCAGCCAGGTCCGGATCGCGCACGGCATCCCATCGGACGTCGATGGTCCCGGCCGTCGCGCCGAGAGTTGCTGCCAGAGCGACGGAGGCAATTCCTAGCCAGCGCCGAGCGGCCCGCACCGAGGCGCCGATCTGATGACGCCATCCCCGACTGATGAGCATCTGGTCCCTTTCCTGGGAGCCCCGAACCGTGGGTGTTTCGGTTGGCAAAGAGCAACCGCCGTACCACCACAACGAGGCCCCGTTCGGGGCCGCGTCTGAAGTGGTTAAGTTCTTACCCTTGTTTGGGTTCGCCCCATCAGGAGGCGGTGGGGCATTGTTCTTTTTTGACTGTCCCCCGGTCGCCGATAACGATACCGTCATCGGCGTAACCGCCTCGACTGTCGATTCCGTAAGGCCGGCGATCTTCATTCCGCCTCCTCACTGGACGTCGGTGCGTCGGTTGTTCCCGACCGCACTCGGCGGGAGGTTCTCGGTCTTGAAGCCGGTCGGTTGCGTCCAGGTCGAGGCGAGTGGATTGCCCGCCTTGTCCTTGGCGCCGCTCGCTCCGCCGATCACCTGGACCTTGAAGCTGACGTTGTCGCCGAGGTTGGCGGCGGGTGTCAGCGTGGCGGTCAGTCCATTGGCCGAGAGCGACGGGGAACCGGCCGCTTGCGCGACTGGAGTTCCACTGGCATCGAGCAAACGCACCGTGTTGGCGTTGATCGTCGCGGGATCCATCGCCTCGCTGAACGTCACCGTCGGTTTGGTGGTCACCGGAACATTGGTGGCACCGTCGGTCGGCGTCGCGCTCGAGACTGTCGGTGGGGTGGTATCGGTTCCAGCAGCGCAGGTGAAACCAGGTGTCTGATCGAAGTTGCTGGTCATGTTCTTGCCGAGCGTGTCTTTCACACCGCTGGCGCCGCCGATGACTTGGATCCGGTAGGTCGCACTGTTCTTCAGCGAGGCGGCCGGCGTGATCGTGGCGACACGTTTGTCGGCTGAGAGCGATGGGGAACCGGCAGCCTGAGCGACGACAGCGTTGTTCACATCGAGCAAGCGCACGTTGGCCGCGGTGATCGACGCAACGTCCATCGCTTCGCTGAACGTGACCGTCGGTGTTTTGGTGATCGCGACATTGGTGGCGCCAGCAACCGGATCGGTGCTCGACACCGTTGGCGCCACGTTCGCGGCGACGGTAAAGCCGGCGGCCTTCACGCCGAACGAAAGATCGGGGTTGGTGACCGTCACGTCGCGCGCACCGGTGGTGGCTGCGAGATCGACCTTCACGTCGACCGCGAGTTGAGAACATGAGTTGCGCCGAGTTGCCAGAATCGTGATTCCGGTCCCGGAAATCGCGACAGTTGCCCCACTATCGAACGATTCGCCGTCGATTGTGAGCGTGACGCTCGCCCCTTGTTCCGCTGAGGACGGCGTGACCGTTGTGACCACGGGACGAGGCAGACCGACCACTTCATTCGAGTAGTTGGTCGATTCCAAACCGCCGGTATCGTAGGCCTTGACGGCCATGTAGTAGCGCGTGCAGGCCGTCAGGCCGGTGAGTGTCGTGGTGGTGACGTTACCGACATCTTTGTTCGACGAGTAGGTCCGCGAGGCGGTGCCGTAGTAGACCTTGTAGCCGGCTTTGTCTGCATCAGTGACGGGGTTCCATGCGAGGTCGATGGTGCCCGCGCTGACACTGCCAATCGCAAACATCGCCAGTCCGATCCACCACAGTCCACGCGATATCTGACGCATCCGTCGTCCTCGGTCGATGCGCGACAACACGGCGCGCACCACTCGCTGCGGTGTGCACAAAGCAACCGATGTGCCATGCGTGGATTTGTTCGCAGCGTGCAACGATCTCGTTGCGCGCCTGCGCCTTAGCCGCCGCGAGAACGAAATCGGTATCGGCTTCGGCTACATGTACCGAGGTGATGGTTTCATTTCCGTGCTGAGCCGGGCATCATCTCTCGACTTCGGAGACAACGAATGACGATGAAAGTGGTCGACAAACCGTGGGGACGCGAGGACTGGCTTGTCGTGGGCGATCGAATCGCCATGAAGCGATTGGTCCTGTTTGCAGGCAAGCGATTCTCTTTGCAGTACCACGAGGTGAAAGAAGAGGCGTGGTTGTTCGTGCGCGGGCGCGCCGACGTCACGATCGACGACACCAAGCGGGTTGCGGTCAGCGGGGATGTGATCCATCTGCGTCCCGGAACGGTTCATCGCGTGGAAGCGATCGAGGAGGTCGAGTTCATCGAGGTCAGTACTCCCGAACTCGACGATGTCGTTCGGCTAGCCGACGACTTTGGCCGCCCGGAACGTGATTAGGAGTCGAGGGCACGGCTCTGGTCCCGCACAAACGTGAACTTCACGCGACGCAGGTTCGGGAAGCCGCCGCTCCGGCTACAATCTGCGGACTTTTCAGGAGACCTCAGGTGTCCATTCAGAAGCTCTTCAAGGCCTACGACGTGCGGGGCGCGTACCCCGACCTGATCAATGAAGAGGTAGCGCACCGGATCGGCCGCGCCACAGCGACATTCCTCAAGTGCCGCACCGCGCTGGTCGGACACGACATGCGGCGCTCCAGCCCGGCCTTGGCGATGGCCCTGATCGAGGGGCTGCGTGAGCAAGGGGTCAACGTCACGTTCATCGGACAAGCGACGTCACCCTTGGTCTACTTCGCCGGACGCGATCACGATTGCGCGGTCAGCGTCACCGCATCACACAACCCGCCCCCCGACAACGGGATGAAGATCTGCGGCAAGGGTGCACTGCCGATCGGCTCGGCCAATGGCCTGCTGGATATCGCCAAGCTCGTCGAGAAGAACGAGTTCACAGCAGCGGCCGAACCCGGCACCCTGGTCGACTCATCGCCGCGCGAGGAGTTCGTCGAAGCCTCACTGCAAGCGCTCGCGGTTCGGCGCCGCTTCAAGATCGTCGTCGACGCCGGCAATGGAATGGGTGGACCCGACTACGCGACGCTCGCACGATCGACCCCCTTGCTCGAGGTCGTTCCCATGTACTTCGAGCCGGACGACTCATTCCCGAATCACGAGCCCAACCCGCTCCACTTCGAAACGTTGCGCGACCTGCAAGCGGCGGTGGTTCGTGACAAAGCAGACCTCGGCGTGGCGCTCGATGGCGACGGGGATCGCTGCTTCTTCGTCGACGAAACCGGCTCGATCGTGCCGGCCGACATCCTGACCGCGCTGATTGCGCAAGACGTGCTGCGCGCACACTCGGGCGCCACGATCCTCTACGACCTGCGGTCGTCGCGTGTCGTCAAGGAAGAGGTCGAAGAGGCTGGTGGACGCGCCGTGGAGTGCCGCGTCGGTCACGCCTTCATCAAGAAAGCGCTCCGGTCGGAAGGCGGCATCTTTGCCGGCGAACTTTCGGGGCACTTCTACTTCCAAGAGAGCAGCTACGCCGAGAACACACTCCTGGCGCTGTTCAGAGTGCTCAACATTCTGGATGCCCGCGGCGTCTCGCTTTCACACGCGATCAAGCCGCTTCAGCGCTATCCGTCCAGCGGCGAGGTCAACAGCAAGGTGCCGTTCGTCGCAGCGGTGCTCCAGCGCCTGGAAGACAAGTATCGCGACGGGCGTCAGACGAAGCTTGACGGACTGAAGGTCAGTTACCCGGACTGGTGGTTCAACGTGCGACCTTCGAATACCGAGCCGCTGCTGCGGTTGGTGCTCGAGGCCGACAGCCAGACCTTGATGGAGCAAAAACGCGAAGAGTTGCTGGCGATCATTCGCGCTTGAACCCTGGTAACCCATGAGTCAACTCGGCGAGTTCGTCCACGAGATCTGGGGGAAAACCCCGCGCACCCGCGAAGAGCGGCGTTTTCTCGAAGGGCCGCATACGCGCCGCCAGGAACTGCTGCGCGCTGTCCGGATATTCGCCGAGTTCATCCGCGGTTTTCGCCGTCTGCACTTCATTGGTCCGAGCGTCACCGTCTTCGGCTCGGCGCGATTTCACGAAGGGACCTTCGCCTACGATACAGCGCGCGCCGTCGGCGCCGAGATGGCCAATTTGGGGCTGACGGTGGTGACCGGCGGCGGTCCGGGCGTGATGGAAGCCGCCAATCGGGGCGCGCGCGAGGCGGGCGGGCGCAGTGTCGGATGCAACATCGAGTTGCCGTTCGAGCAAGAGCACAACCCGTACCTCGATACGTTCGTCGAGTTCCGGTACTTTTTCGTGCGCAAGGTGATGCTGGTCAAGTATAGCTACGCCTTCATCGTCATGCCCGGCGGATTTGGAACTCTGGATGAGATGTTCGAAGCCGCTACGCTGATCCAAACCGGCAAGATCGCCAACTTTCCCGTGGTGATCATGGGCCGCGACTACTGGCAGCCGCTGTTGGACTTTCTGAAGCAAACACTCTTGGCTCGCGGTGCGATCACCGAGCACGACCTCGCGATGCTGCATCTGACCGATGATCCGGCGGAGGCCGCGGCGATCGTGCGCGAACATCTGGCGCGCGACCCGGGTTTCGCGCGCCGGGTCGGGCCGCAACGTCGCGCCCTGCTGTTCGAGCGCGGCCAGCCGGCGCGCTAGCCGCTGCCGCGCGCAGCGACATCTACCAGCGCGCGCTTGTGTTCGAGTTGGTCGGGCAAAGCGGTGGCGGCGACGCGTCCATTGGCGACGGTGATGAGCGACTGAGCCTGCACGAGAAACGGCTCCAGATCGTGGGTCACCACCAGCACGGCGGCCTGTCGACCCAGCGCGCTGCCGATCCACGACTCGATGATGTCGCGCATGTTGCGATCCATCGCTTCCAGCGGTTCGTCCAGGATCAACAAACGCGGCGCGGAATGGGTCCACGCGGCGGCCAACAGCGCGCGACGCTTCTGTCCCAAGCTCAACTCGCGCGCGCTGCGTCCAGCCAAGGCTTGCAGCCCGGCGCGCGCCAGTGCCTGCCGCGCGACCGCGTGATCGTGTCCGCGCAATCGCGCCGCGAGCATCACGACATCGCCGATGTTCGCGTACGGAGTGATGTCGGGAGGATCGGGCACGTACACGAGTTCGCGGCGCGCTGCGGCCTCGTCGCGCCACGCGTCGATGCCGAAGATCTTGATCGATCCCGTCTGCGGTCGCTCGACTCCGGCAACGACGCGTGCCAGCGTGCTCTTGCCGCAGCCATTGGGGCCGACCAGCAGGCTCAGTCCGTTCCCGATCGAGAGCGTGACGTCCTGCAGGATGCGCGGCCCGTTCGCGTACGCGAAGTTGACGGCGGCAAGTTCGACGGCCGGCGCGGTCACGCGGCGTCCTCGACAGGCGTCGTGCGCTCGTCCCACACGCTGACGCGCAACGCTCGATCGCGCGCGACCGCGATTCGCTGAGCGAGCCACGCACCGGGCACGGCGAGCACGGCGATGGTCGGAACCAGCGCGATCGCCGCGGCAACAAATCCTCCCATCCACAGCGTTTCGGTCCCGGACGCGGCCAGTCCGAGCCGGCGTATCGCGCCCGCTGCAACCAACGACAACGCGGGCCAGGCGAGACAGACAGTCCACGCCTGTCGGGGGAACAACACCCACGTCATGAGTGCCGCGGGGGTAGCCCAGCTACCCAACCAGAGGGCATCGATCCAGACCCGGTAGTGGGGCGTCTCGGGGAGCGATCGCGACCAACTCCACCATGGCCGATGCAGCGCGAGCACTTCAGCGCTGCCGGCGAGCGCAATCGAGACGGCCATCACACCGGCAAGTCGCGCCGCGAGTGCAACGATCGGTGCGCCGGATGGTTCGTGCCTGGCAAACAGCGCTGCGCCGACGAGTGGAAGCAGAGCGAGCAACGCCGACGGGACCGAAGGCCATGCGGCGCTTCGTGTGTTGACGACGAGCATCAGCGGCCACCACGAGGCTCTCACGGGAACCGAGATCGGCGGACGCTGCACCGTCCGCAACGAAACCGCAGCGATGACGACTGCTGCAATCGGCAGGACTAGCCAACTCGATGGCGATACGGCATGACCGGAAAGCGATGCTGCGACCCAGGCTGTACTCAACACCACGTAGACCGGAAGTTGCGCCAAGAGCAGCGACCACCAGTGCGCACGTCGGTGCTCGGATCTAGATGCTGGAAGATGATTCAAGAAACCGTGAGCGGAAGGGGCAAGTCGCTGGGCTGTCCAACTCGCGAGCAACCATGCGAGCCCGATCCAAATCGCAACTGCCGGCCACGGCTGATCGATCCCCGCCAACATCGCGAGCCACTGCGCGGGATCGGCATTCAGCCCCGCCCCCACAGCGATCACCGCCAGTATCGGCGTCAGCAACCGCCAACTCGCCCGCACCGAACCACGCGCATGAAATCGCCACAACACCCATTCAGCCCGCATCGCCGCACTCTATCAGCCGAATCCGATCCCTCATTTCGCCAACCGCCAATTCGGGGACGGTTTACCTAAAGCGCGGTTAGTCGGGTCGAGAGAGACGCCGTCGCGAGACTTCCGTGATGTTCGCCGAATAACTGCGCTTTAGGTAAACCGTCCCCGAATTAGGTTGGGGGGAGGGCTAGGCGTAGCGCTTCAGGACGTCGTCGAGGCCCTCGTTGACTGATTGGCACAGGGCGGAGAACGACTCGGGGCGCATGCCGAGTCGATCGCGAGCGGAAGCGTGCGCGTGCAGCGCGTCGCCCGTTTGATCCTCGAGGCGATCGGCCGCGTGAGCCGCCGCGTTGGCAACGAAGACCGAATCGATCGCCGGATCGGCATGGAGGTCGGGATCGTGGTGATGCGAGATCGGAACCCGAATCGTCTCGGGTAGGCCCCAATGCCGCGCGACCAATCCGCCCAGCTCGGCATGATCACAGCCCAGGATCTCACGCTCGACATCGAAGCGACGGCGGCCACCCTCCTGCCACGCGCGCTTGAGATACTCGCGCTCCGCTCCGTGGACAAAACGCAGCAAGACGAGCTTCCCGACATCGTGCAGGAGCGATGCGGTGATCGCTTCCGCAGGGGGCCGCGCGGTGCAGTATCGCGACATCGCCTCGGCCGCCAGAGAGGTTGCCACCGCATGTCTCCACAGCACCCCCTCATCGCTCCCGGCGCTCGCTGTAGCCGTGGCGAACCGTTTGCAAACGGTCGGCCCGATCGCCATCGCCACCAACCGACCGACACCCAAGCGCTGAATCGCAGACCTCACCGTCCCGACCGGCGCCGCCGTGGCGAATGCTGCACTGTTCGCCACACGTAAGACGCGGCCGGCCAAGGGAGGGTCGTACGAGACGGTGTCGGCGATCTCCACCAGTGGCGAGTCATCGCGTGCCGCGAGCGCTGCGAGTCGGGTTGCACTCGCCGGCAACGGCTCCAGTTCACTGGCAGCAGCAATAACAGCGTTCAGATCGAGCAGTCCGGCCATCAGCGACTCCAAACCGGCAGGTGGGTTTCGTCGGATCTTTCGGCAGAAAGCCGTGCGACTTGAGGGCCCGCCGACAAACGCCGTCGAGCCCCCGGTCCACCCTGCGTTGCAGTTATGGCTTCTCGACGATGTCACCCTTCATGCTCGAGACCGCGGCGAGCAGATCTTCCCGCGCCTTGCCGCGCACCTTGAATTTGTCGAGCGTGGCGACCATCGCCTTCACACCGGCATCCCAGTCCTTGCCATTGATCCCCAAGCCGGCATGCGCAGTCTTCATGTCGCGGCCGGTATAGGCGCAGGGACCGCCCGCAGCGG
>CAZAHQ010000027.1:0-15922 GCA_964484415.1 uncultured Acidobacteriota bacterium
AGCGTGTCGGTGTGAGTCACCGCGCGAACGCGTATCCCGATCAGCTCTCCGGTGGCGAGATGCAACGAGTGGCGATCGCCCGCGCGCTGGTGCATCGCCCGCCGGTGATCCTCGCCGACGAACCCACCGGGAACCTCGACTCGGCGAACGGCGAGACGATCCTGGCGCTGCTGCGCGAGCTGTCGGACGAGACCGGCACCTCGATGGTGTTGGTGACGCATAGCGAAGACGTGGCTGCGATCTGTCACCGCGAGTTGATGCTGCGTGATGGGAAGATCGTCGAGGAGCGTCAACGGTGAGTCGTTCCACCACGGCCAGATCAGCAGGCCTGGATGGTGTCCTGCTACGAAGGGTCGTGCTGCGCCATTGGCGGCAAGCCCCCTGGCAATCGTTGCTGTTGATTGCGATCGTGGCGATGGGTATCGCCGTCTTCTTCTCGGTACGACTCGCCAACCGCGCCGCGGTTGCCAGCTTCCAGAATTTCTCCGAGTTGATCACCAGCGATACCGACGGCACCGTGGGTGCCGCGGCGGGCGATCTACCGGAAGTCGCCTTGCGCGAACTGCGCGAGGCACTCGTCAGTTTGCCGGTGACGCTGGTACCGATCGTGGAAACGACGGCCGTGCTTCCCGGCACACCCGCCGACAAGTGGTTGGGCGATCGACCCACGTTCCAGTTGTTGGGGCTGGACCTGGTCTCGCTGCAAAACCTGGCACAAACGCGCGATGGCGATCGTTCGTGGTTTGGTCAAAGCACCGAATCGATCGATGTGAGGGCTGCGTCGACCGCTTTCTGGCGCACCTTGCGCTCGACCGATCAGGTGTTCATCAGCCAGGGGCTCGCGACGTCGCTTGGAAAGAAGCCGGGGGATCGGCTCGAACTCGTGGTCCGCGATCGACCCGTGACGCTGCAGATTGCCGGACTCGTACCCAAGCGACGTGATGGCCCCAACGTGCCCGACACGCTGTTGGTGATGGATCTACCGGCGCTGCAGCAATGGCTCGGCAAGGCCGGGCGGCTCGATCGTGTCGAGTGGGTGGTGGAGGACGGTCCTGACGTCGCCGCCTTGCGCGAGGATGTGTTTGCGAAGATCGCGGCGGCCGGCGGCGATCGTTGGCGCGTTTCACGACCAGCCGATCGCCGTGCTGCCGCAACCGTCATGACGCGCGCGTTTCGCGTCAACCTCACCATCTTGTCGCTGCTCGCCTTGCTCGTCGGTCTGTATCTGGTGTTTCAAGCGCTCGATGGCGCGGTGGTTCGGCGACGCGCGGAGATCGGGACGTTGCGCTCGCTGGGCGTCGAGCCTGCCGCGGTGCAGCGCGTTCATCTCGTCGAAAGCTCGCTTTTGGGGTTGATCGGATCGACCGTAGGCGTGTTGCTCGGCTGGGGCGGCGCGCAACTGGCGGTGCGCGCGGTGGGTCGCACTGTCAACACGCTGTACTACGCAACGACCGTCGATGCGGCGCAGTTGAATCTTGGTGAAGCGCTGCTGGCCATCGCGCTCGGTACGCTTGCGAGTGTCGTGGCGGGTTGGTTGCCGGCGCGCCAGGCGGCGGCCACGCCCCCCGTGCAACTGATGAGCCGTGCGCCGGTCGGCGTCGGTGCGCGTGTTCCCAGGCTGATGGTTCCGGCGTTGGTCGCGGTGATTGTCGGAAGCGCGCTGTTGATTGTGCCGCCGTTAAGACTTGCCGGTGGTGTGCGCTTTCCGGTTGCGGGGTACGTGGTGGCGCTGGCTTGGATTGCGGGCGCCGGTCTGTTGGCCGCCGCGTCGCTTCCTTGGGTTGCGCGGTTTGCTCATCGCTTCAGCAATCGGCGGGTTGCGTTGCGATTGGCAGCGGCGGCGATGCGCCGTCCTTCGTCGCGACATCGCTGGGCGCTGGCGGGATTGATCTGCGCGTTCGCGATGAGCGTCGGCATGGCGATCCTGGTCTCGAGCTTCGAGTTCACGATGCGCACTTGGATCGAGCGCACGCTGCGCGCCGATTTGTATATCGCCAGTGATGGAGCGCAGAGCGCCTCGGCACGCGCACAGATTTCGCCGGAAATCTGGCAGTCGCTGGTGGCGGATCCGAGGGCGGAGGCGGCCAACATCCTGTCCGCCACGCCGATCACGCTCAACGACACCGCGACGATTTTGGCAGCGACCAACTTGGGATTCGTCAAGTCACGCATCCCCTTGAGTTGGGTCTCGTCGCCCCAAAGCGACGATGTCTTCGATGCGACTCGAAACGCCACGCTGGCACTTGTCAGCGAGGCGTTCTCGGAGCGCTTCGGGTTGGCGCGCGGAGACATTGTTCCGCTGCCGACCCCGCGCGGATTGCAGCGACTGACGATCGCCGGTGTTTTTGCCGACTATGGCAACGAGCGCGGCACCGTGATGATCGACCGCGCTCACTACGTGCAGTGGTTCGACGACATGCAGGTCAGTACCTGCGAGCTGTGGGTAAAGCGTGGAGTCGACGCAGCAGCGTTGCGACTCGAACTGTTGCAACGATTCCCGGGGCTGCAGGTGCTTGGTAGCGGTGAGATTCGGCGTGAGGCGTTGCGCGTCTTCCGTCAAACCTTCGGAATCACATATGCGTTGGAAGCGATCGGGATTGCGGTTGCGGTCGCCGGTTTGGGATTGGCTTTGGGCAGCATGCTGCTCGAACGGCGTGAGCAACTGACAACGCTTCGGGCCATCGGGATGTCGCATAAAGAAATTGCGCGCACAGCCGCGGCCGAAGGCACGCTGCTGACGCTCACGGGAATTGCCGCCGGTCTGAGCTTGGGACTGGCACTCGGGTGGCTGCTGATTCGCGTGATCAACAAGCAGACGTTCGGTTGGACACTCGGATTCGACTGGCCATGGGCGACGCTCGGTTTGTTGTCGGCTGCCGTGTTGGCCTCGGGCAGCTTGGTCAGCTATGCAGCAGGTCGGTGGGGCGCGGCGCTCCCCGCCGATCACGAGGAGTGACCGTGAATCGACTCGCGGCGTGGTTGATCATCGCGGCAACAGTCGTGCCCGTGAGCGCCACGGCGCCGCCCAAGCAAACCGCTGACGGGTTCGCGGTGCCGCAGCCCGGGACGGTCTTCACGTTCCCACGCGATCACGGTAGTCATCCGGAGTTTCGCGTGGAGTGGTGGTACATCACGGGTCATTTGTTTGCCGATGATGGCCAGCGCTTTGGATTCCAGGCCACGTTCTTTCGACAGGCGGGGCCGCGGTTGGAGCCGAGCGCGCCCGCGGGCCGATCGAGCGAGTTGTTCGCGAGCGATCAGTTGTTTCTCGCACACATGGCGCTTTTGGATGTGAAGACCGGGCAGTTCATCTATCAGGAGCGCCTCGCTCGGCGCGGTTGGGATGCCGATGCTGCGATCGACTCCTTGCATGTGACCAACGGGCCTTGGAGATTGTCGCTGCTGCCCGGTGCCGAGGGATCGATTCGACTCTCTGGTTCGATTCGCAGCGAGGCGCAGTTGCAACTGACGCTGACGCCGCGCAAGCCGTTGGTGGTGTTTGGTGAGAACGGTGTTTCGCGCAAGGCGGCCGATCCCACGGCGTCCAGCCACTATCTGACGTTCCCGCGATTGGCAGCGCAGGGTGTGGTTCAGCGCGGCGCGCAAGTCTTACGCGTCACGGGCCAGGCTTGGATGGATCACGAATTCAGCAGCAGTCAGTTGGGAGCCGACCAAGTGGGCTGGGACTGGGCGAGCATTCAACTCGACGACGGCCGCGAGATCATGGCGTATCGAATGCGCCGCACGGACGGCAGCAGCGACCCGTACTCGACTCTTGCATGGATCGATCGCGATGGCGCCGTTTCGCATGTCGGCCCCGATTCCTTCACCTTCACGGCCCGCTCGACCTGGACCAGCCCTCTGACGCGCGCGATCTACCCCACGCGGCCGACGCTGCGCACGCGCGATCCACTGAGCGGTGAGATGCGCGAGTTCCGCCTCGAGCCGCTGGCCGACGCACAAGAACTCACCGGCGCGATTGGCGGCGTCCCCTATTGGGAAGGCGCCTGCCGCGTTCTCGACGAGCACGGACGCGAACTCGGTTCGGCCTATCTCGAACTAACCGGCTACACCGGCGACCTCCGCGCCACCCTCCAGTAACCCGGTGACCAATCCAGCGACCAATTCGGGGACGGTTTACCTAAAGCGGAGTTAGTCCTGCGCCGTTGAGCTGATCGACGGGCCGGAATCAAGGAAGCCGAAACGTGACGGCCAAAGAGAGCGCGACTAACTCCGCTTTAGGTAGACCGTCCCCGAATTGCGTCCCCGGATTGTGGAGTTAGGGGCAGGGGAAGGGGAGCAAGAGGCGAGGGGGGTCGCTGGAACGGGTGACCTCGCCTTGAGGGCTGGCGGCAGCGACGAGATAGAAGAGTGCGGTGCCGAGCGAGGGGAGTTGGGGATCGCCGCCGGACCAAGAGGTCGAGGTGGATCTGAAGATGCACTGGAAGTTGCCGTTGGCGGTACTCGAGCGATAGACGCGGTACTGCGCGACCGGATGCCACGAGGCGCGCTTCAAGTCTTGCCAACTCCACGCCGTCGGTCCCAACAGGAATTGATCGGCGGTGCCGACACCGGTTCCTGAAACCTCGAGATCGGTGAACGGTGGCGAGATGCGAAATACCAAACCATCGCGATCGGTCATGAACAACTCACCGCGCGCGTCGACCCCGAAGCTGGTGAACGAACTCGCCAACTCGCCGGTCGGATCGAGCGGCACGGTCCAGTCCTCTTGTTGCGTCACGGTGCCGCCCGACACACGGAACGACTTCACGAACCCGTCGCAGTAATCGCCGTAAAAATACTTGCCGCGGAAATTCGGCATCTGGCAGCCGCGATACGGATAACCACCGATGATCGAGCAACCGCTGCCGTGCCCGTACTGCAGCAAAGGGAGCGTCAATGCCGGGTCGTTGCACGGATTGGGGCAACCGGTCGTTGGCGTTTGATTGCCGCAACTGCTGGCCTGCGCGTTGTTGAAGCACTGCCGGCCTTCCATTTGCCGCCACCCGAAGTTCTTGCCCGACCCGGTCCCCGCGGCAACGAAGTTGACTTCCTCGGTGCAAAACTGCCCGACATCGGCAATATACAAATCGCCGGTGAGATCATCGAACGCATTGCGCCAGGGGTTGCGCAACCCCCAAGCCCAGATCTCCTCGCAGTTCGATGCCGGCGTGCCCACCAGCGGATTGTCGGCAGGAATCCGGTAGTTGGTGGTTCCGCCGCAATCGGCCGGGCGATTGGCGGGACTGTTGCGCGGATCGATGCGCAAGATCTTGCCGAGCAGGGCCGTCGTCGACTGCCCGTTCCCGCAGGTCCCGTGTTGATCGCCGGCGCCGCCACCATCCCCCGTACCGACATATAAATAGCCGTCAGGTCCGATACCGATCCATCCGCCGTTGTGATTCGTCTCCGGCTGCGGAAACTTGAGGAGGCGTAGCTCGCTCGATGCCACTGCCAGATCGGGGTTGCCGGCATTCACCGAGAAGCGCGAGACGGTGGTGGTCATGCCGGTTCCGCCCGACTCGGTGTAGTTCACGTAGAAGTACCCGTTGACCGCGTAGTCAGGGTCGAAGACCAACCCCAACATCCCGCATTCATCGCAGGTTGGAGTGGGTTGCGCGGTCTTTTGCTGGATGTCCAAGAACACCGTATTCACGGCCGCGTCGTCGCCGGCCTTGTGCAGGTAAATCTTGCCGTTCTGCGACACGATGAAGATTCGGTACGGATCGTTCGGCGCCGCCGCGACATACAGCGCGTTGGGAATACCGGTGGCGACCTGCAACGACTTGATCGTGGTGTTGGGGGACGGGTGCGCCCCCGTGCAGTCGATCGCCGCGACGGCGGCGTTGCCGGCCAAGAGGCTCAGCAGTAGCCCGGTGGTGGCAGCGAGTCGGTAACAGATCATTGGCGGTCGTCCTGGGAATCGCCGAGGCGGGCGCATCGACGGGGCGCAGGAATCTACGCTGGTAATCGCTCTCCGCTAGTGCTAACCAAAGGACAAAATCTCACAGACCGTTCCGCCGCAGCTCGTCGCGCAGTCTTCGCGTCACCGCTAACCACAACATCCGATTGCTGGCGCGCGCCGACCAGAGCGGATGGCCCAGGGTGGCGGGGCGGTTCCGCTCGATCACGACATGCCCGATCCAAGCAAAGGCGTACCCCACGACGCGGGCGACAATCAGCCACCACCAGCGGCCGGTGACCAAAGCAGCCACGGTGATCGACAAGCCGCTGACGTTGCCCATCAAGTGCAGAAGGCGATTCCCATATCGTGTGTGCTGCCGCAGATAGTGCGGCCAGAACTGTTCGAAGTTGGCGAACGTTTTCGCCGATTCGCTCATATCAGGATGCGACCATCGCCTCGGTGAGGGGCAGCGAGGCGATGATCGCACGCCTGACGTCCGAATCGGTCCGACATCTACTCAGCAAAGACAGGCACCGGTCGTGCCGCAGCCGCAGTCGCCTTCGCATTCGCATTCGCATGCTTGCCGATCACACGATGCACACTCGCACGGCGCGCACTGACACGAATCACACTGGCACCCGGTAACGTTCGTTGTTTGGCTCTGGTCGTTCATGGCGATCTCCTTGGGTTCGGTCGAGAGATGCCAAGGCCGGCCATCGGCTTGCACTCTCGTCGCTTTTCACTCAGGGAGACGGATAGGCGCCGGGAACATTACACCCCTTCAGTGCCGCAGCCTTGCCCCGGGGACTCATCGCAGGTGCAGTCCAGGCACCCATGGGTGGCACACGTGCCGCAGCTCAGCTCCAACTGCCGCTTGAGCGCCAACCGGGCCCGATGAACCCGCACGGCCGCGTTGTTCGGTGTGATCTGAGCCTCACGCGCGTAGTCGGCGATGGTTGCATCCTCGACCTCGATCCGGCGCAGCGCCGACGCGTATTCGGGTTTGAGCGTATCGAGCAGTCGGGACAAGCAGCGGCAGACCTCGGTATGTAGCTCCTGATCGAACGGATCCCCTTCGGTCTCGACGGCCACTTCGCGCGCGTACCCTTCCAGCGCACGTCGTTCACTCGCGTGTTTGCGGGCGTGGTCGATCAGCGCGTTGCGCAGCAATCGATAAAACCAGGCCACCGCCGACTCGTTGTCTCGCAGGCTCGACAAGCGATCGATACCTCGAATAAACGCATCTTGCAGAATGTCCTCGGCGATCTGGCGCGAGTGCACCCGTCGCTGCAGAAATGCCAAGAACTGCGCGTGATTGTCGACCAGCCGTTGCAATACGTCGGGCTCAGAAGCCGGACGCGTCATTTCCGATGTGGACATGATGACCTCCGTGGAGTGACTCGCCCGGTTCTAATACTCGGACTTGGCGATGGCAAGCAAAAGAAAGGCCCCCTTCGCGAGGAAGGGGGCCGGTTGTCGTACATCACACTGCCTACTGCGGAAACGAGGTGGCTACGGCACGCACGAGGTGATCGACACGTTGTCGATGAACCAACCATCGTCGTTGGCGGAGCAGTCGGTGATCGAGGTGAACGCCACGCGCACCGATTGACCACCGCAGCCCGCGGTGCCGCCGGTGATCGCGTTGCAGACGGCGTCGAGGTTTACGGTGGTGCTGACGAACGCCGTTTGGATTCCGGTGAAGATCGACACGCCCGCAGAGCCGGCCGGCGGGCAGCTTGCCGAAACCGCACCGTTGTACGTTGCGCCCGCCGTAATCGCGCTGGCCGGTACGAAGGTGTAGTTGGTGCCATTCAGCGAAACCGCCAGCGTGCCGCCGTCGAAGCCCGTCTCATAGCGACGACGATGTCCGAACGAGAGCGTCGTGGCTGTCGACCCGGCAGGAACCACCACGCCGCCGGCACCGTTGACCTGCGCGAAGTTGAAGTTGTTGTTGCCGTAGTTGGCGGTGCAGTTGGTTCCGCCATAGCGGAAGATGTTGCTTCCGGTTTGCGCCGTGCAAGCTTGCACGCCGCGCCACGACACGGTGCTGCCGCCGCTCACGAATGTCCCGGTCGACCATCCAGCCAGACCGGACTGTCCTTCGAAGCCGTTGGTGTAGAGCGTTTGAGTGGTGCAGGTGCCGCCACCACCACCAGCGGTTGCCGAGGCTTGATTAGAGTTGCCGGACTCGCACGAGGCGAACGAACGGACCACGTAGTAGTACGTCTGCCCACCGGTGAGTCCGGTATCGCTATAGGTCGTCGTGGTGGTGACCGCGATTTGCGAATACGGCCCGCCCGAAACGGTGCTGCGCAGCACGTGATACTCGGTCGAGCCGGCCACCGAGCCCCACGACAGATCGATACGGCCGACGCCAACCGCGGTTGCAGTGAGCCCTGCCGGTGCGGTCGGTGGTGTGCAGGCCACTTCGGTGAGCTTCGCGGTCCAGATCTCTTCCTTGGCCGCATTGCGACGATCGGTCCACGACGGGAAGAACGCTCCTGCGTTGCCGCTGAGTGAGTTGTAGTCGCCGTATTGATTGCCGCTATCGGCGCCGGCAACGGTTTCGTCGGTCTGCGCGGTAGTGACCTTGGTGGCGGCCGACCAGGTGGCGCCATCGTCGCTGGACGTTTGATACCAAACGTCGGTCTTCTTGCGTCCCGGATCGCTGACGGTGTCGTAGTACATGACTCCCAACTGCCCGTTGGTTTCGTCAACGGCCAGCCACTGATTGAACTGGTCGTTGAGGCCGGCTTGATCGTTGATCTTCACGGCGGCCGACCAGGTGGTGCCACCGTCGGTGGAGCGTGAGAACCAGATGCGGGTTTTGCACGACGACGCCGTGTTGGCGCCCGGCTCGTTTGCTGCCGTGGTGCAGCCGGTATTGCCCGAAAGATCGGCCCACGTCGCGTAGACATTGTTCTTGGTGCCGGTCTTGTAAGTCGCGCCCGAAACATACAACAGGATGCGACGGCTATTGAACGACGGGACACCGATGTCGTACGAGTCGAACGTCGTCACGATCTTCTTCGGCACGGCGTAGCTGGCGCCGCCGTTGGTCGACTTGACCATGTAGATGCCGCGCGATCCGGTATCGGGGTAGAAGCCGAAAACCTCGCCCGCGCTATTGCTTTTGATGTCGGCGCCGATCGCCGTTCCGGTGACTTCGGTGCTGGAGACCTGCACCGGCGAACCCCACGCACCGGCACTGCGACGCACGATGTAGCACGGTGCGCCGTTATGGTAGATCACGTAGATGTTGTCTTTGAAGGCCGATGCGGCGCTGTGATCGACCCACATCATCTGCTTGTCGACATTGGTTTGCGTGCCCGACGGATTGGCGTCCAAGGTCCACGTCGCACCGCCGTCGGCAGATCGATAGGTGCGCAGTTTCAGCACGCTTCCGAGCGAGTTGATGCCGAGCGTTGTCGCCCACGCCGTTCCGTCCGAAGTCCAATCGACGGTCGGGTCCGAATGGAACGCATCGCCGCTAGCCAGCGTGAGTGTGGTTTGGCCCCAGGTCGCGCCGCCGTCGGTCGACCAGAACTGCGCTTGGCGGCCGCTGCCGGCGATGTTGTTGGACGCACCGATGATCTGTTGTGCGTTGTTGTAGTTGATACGGATGTCGGACTCGCTGCGCGGGCTGGTTTGCGCACCGGACTCCCGTACGTTGGCGCCTACGGTGGTGTCTTGACCGGCCCCTGGTGCAACGGTCGGCTCCACGGCACCGGGGACGAGGTCTTGGTGATTCACCATCCACTCGAGAACTTCTTTGAGTACGTGGGGGTATCCCATTGTCGGGTCGTTGGGATTGAACTGCGCGGTGGGATTTGACTTGCGATACAACACGCGCAACCACAGCGGCACCGGAATAGTGTCGGCCGCTTCGCGCGGATTGAGCATCCCGAAATCTTGATTGTTGCGAACCAACTGCTCCAGAGCGGTTCCGGGTTTCACGTTCGAACGCAGCAGTTGCGTGTCGACGGAGGGCCAGATGCCGACGCGTTCCTGTGCGAGCGTCGCGCTCGTCGCAAGAAGGGTCAGCCCAAAGCCGACGGCCAACGCAAGACACTTTGAAACTCTCATGCAGTTTTTCTCCCTCTTCCTAAAGTTCGACAAGACGCGACCGCCCCACCGGGCCCACGGATGAGGGCTGCCGATACGACCGCGTCAATGAGTGCGGGACAAACGACACACAACCAGCGTCGGTGATACGCGGGCCACCCAAAGGACATCGCCGTGCGCTGGCTCAAATTCTCTCTCCCCTCCAGGAGATGTGTGACGCACCCTAATCGGATGCGCGAATGTATTCAATAGGTAAAAGAGTCGATCGACGATTTCGAATGGAACAACTGATTCAGGAAAAACCGATCCGTAAGTCACGCGCGTGGACGCGTGAGATCACTCATGGGATAACTCCAGGCCAATCCAGTGAGGTGTCCCACCAATGAAGAACTTGCACGGCGTGTGGTTACGATCGTTGGCTCTCTTGATACTCGCCGCGTTGAATGCAGAGCCAGCTCGGGCGCAACAACCTCCCAATCCTCCCGGCCTCTTCGCCAAGCACTGTGCTGTTTGTCACGGACCGCAGGGCAAGCCCAACGAGGCGTTCGCCAAGAAGAAGGTCCGCGATCTTCAGGAACCGGCCTGGCAAGACGGCATCAGCGACGAGAAGATCGCCGAGATCATTCGCGACGGGGTGCCCAACACCATGATGGCGGGGCGCAAGGACAAGCTGACGCCCGTCGAGATCGACGCGCTCGTCAAATTCATTCGCGGCCTGCGGCGCAAGTAACGGCGTCACCAATCAAGGCGCAACAGGCTCTCTGTTTTGGAAACGCTGATCTCGGCGGGGCGGCCACTGCCATCATCGACCAAGTAGAAGTGCGACTGGCCGTCGTTGAGCGTGGGATCGTCCCAGCCGTGTCCTTGCGCTGTTGCGTAGGCGGCGAGCGTCGCGGCAGCCTGAGCGGCGGCACTGCCGTTTTCGGCGCGAAACACGCGATAAAGACAGTTGGGCCCGGCGCAGTCCGCAGCTTGCAAGCGAATCACCACCGGTGAGCGCGATGGCAGCGACAGCGCCAAGTCCTGCACTCCACTCGTCACGCCAAGCTCCTGCGTGACGCCATCCTCCAGCCGTGTCCGCGCATAGTTCAAGAACGGCACTCCATGACGTGCCGGATCGGTCTCGACCGTTGTCGTCTGCGCCGAACTGGTGACGTTGATCAAGAACAGTCCAACCGACGCCGATGCGGAGCCCGATCCATCGGTGAACGCCGACGCGACCAACGGATTCACCGCGAGCGTGCCCTGCTCGTAGTACTCGGACCCTCGCTCGATTCCGGAGCTGGTGTCGGTGTTGCGATTGAAGGTGTTGTACAGATGCCAATCAACGTTGATGTTGGACAAGCCGCTGACGATATGCGGTGCGCGCGTCATCTGACCGTAGGCCAACCACGGTTTGGCAAACCCGGTGCGCGCCTTTCCGAGGCGCCCCAAGTACAGGCCACGATCGGCGGCCGATGCATACGGCGAGTTGTCGATCACATGAAAGGTGTCTTTGTACGTTTCATACCAGGTAAACGTGTCTGTCATGCCTGGGAATTTCTCGAGCGCCGAGAGTTCGTAGTTCAGTTCCGGCAATCCACCCCACGCCACCGTGCGTGCCGCAATCCAATAGAAGATCTCGCCGAACTGCGCCGCGGCCTTCAGATTGCCGTCCAGCCGCACCGGCCCGACGTCGTGATACGCGTAGGCAAACAGCGGAACTTTTTCTTTCCAGCCGGACTTCTCGCCGGCGCGGAAGTGATCGCCTTCCAGCATCGACATCACCGACGCCTCGGCGCGTGCTTGGTAGTAGTCGAAATCCCGGAGATAGAGCTCGGATATCAGCTCCGTGCCGGCTGGAACATAGCGGCCGGCGTGCGTGAACAACTCGTCGCGGCGTGCGCCGAGCATGTTGCGATAGCCATCGATCATCCAGCGGCCGCGTCCCGCGGGGTGTCCATGCGCGGTGCTCTCGCAACGCACGCGACCCAACCCGGCGCCGATGTCGTAGTAGTTGGCGTCGTAGCCGTAGTTGTCGAAGGTTTTCAGATCGCGCCAACCATGAAACGCGGGCCACACCGACGTTGCAGGACAGACGTAGTTCCACGGCGGATCTTCGGGGTCGGGATTCATGTTGTAGGGCTGCCATGGCGCCACCGGGTCGGTGAGTGGATCGGGCGATGGGGAGGCCCACTCATGCGCGCCATCGGCGAAGTGCAGGTCGAACAGAAACAAGCCCCAGCGATCGCCTCGCTGGCGAATCGCGGTGAGGTTGGCGAGGTTCACGCGTGCGTCGTTCCAATCGTTGTAGCCGCCGTACCACTCGCTCTGCGCGGTGCCGCCAGGCCACCAAAAGCCGGAGATGTGAAACAGTGGCCCGCCAACCCAATCGTGAAGCGCGCGGTACCACTTGGCCTGGTCGAGATTGATCGATACGCCGAAGGTGGTGGCGTATGTCGACTCGTACAGCCAACGTGGAAACTGACTATCGAGTCGGCCGGCCACGCGCCCCTTGGAAGCCCACGGCTGTTGCAAGCTCCAGGCGCGATAGTGATCGGCTGCTTCTTCCCAATCGCCCTTGGTGAGCGCGACCAAGCGAATATCGAACCCGGGGTCGAGCCCGAAGCCGGCGCTCTTGTCCCAAGTCAGCGTCTCGACGCTCCAACGCAAATCGCCGGTGGCGGCTTCTTTGTTGAACATGAAATTCTTGGCGACACCGCTGCTGTCGCGGACCTCCATCGAGAATCCGCCGACGTCCTTGCGGAAGTAAGCCCACAACTGCGTGGAGGAGCCACCATATCCATCGGGATAAAGCCAGCGCCGCGTTTCAACGGGAAGATTGCTGTACGGCTCACGATACAAATACCCCTGTGCTGCGGAGAGCAATTCGTAGTCGGTGCCGCCTGCTGGGATGAGGCGTTGAATGCCGCCCAGGATCGGGTACTCCATCGAGTAGACGCGCAGATCGGGTGTGGTGTTGCCGACGCGCGGAATCAAACGCACGTCGTTTGCCATCGTCGGGAGTTCGATGCGTACGTCGAACACAATGCCGGCCTTGTCGGTGTTCCAGTGCAGGTCGTAGGCGACACCGTCGAACCCCGGCACCGATGTTGCCGTGAATGAAACAGCCGAAGCCGCACCTGAACTGGTTTGCACCACGAATGCCGGCTGGCCGTCTTGATGGGTGATCAGGTCGAGTCCCTTCGCGAGGTTGCGCAGTTGGCGAATGGCGCCGGTGGTGTCGTCGAGCCGCAGCTCCAACGTCGCGTTGGAGAGCACGATTTCCCCGGCCCGACAGGGGAATGCCGCGAGGGCCGCCAACGCGCCGAACAGCGCGAATCGTACGAGGCTGTGAGCACGCAGCATGCGGGACTTATACGGCGATCGACCGCGTTTTGCAGCCGTTGTCGACTATCGATCGATTCGATGAATCCGATCGGAACGGGGCGACGTAGTTAACGGGGAAGCGAGCCCAAACCCGAGTGACCCGGAACGCGGTCCTCCAAACCAGTGGCTCCAACCAAGGAGAAAGATCATGTCTAAACGTCATGTCGCAGCGCTTGCGCTGGCGGCCGCGGGTATCTCATTGCTCAGCGCGCCCCCCGTCGCAGCATCCAGTCACCGTGAAGCACTCGCCGTACTCAATGAGCCGTGCGCCGACAACACCGATACGTATGCATGGGTGTCGGACGGTGCGCACGACAAGCTGTACCTGATCATGGACTTCAACCCGCTGCATGAGCCGGGGCAGGGGAATCAGGGATTGCGCGCCTGCAATGGTTATCGCTACGAGTTTCACATCGGCAAGGGCGCGAGCCTCAAGGACGAAGCGGTCTATCGCGTCGAGTTTACCAACACGCTGCCACTCGAGGCGCTGCCTTCGGCAACCGACCCTCTCGGCGGCGGCAACGAACTGCTGTGGCAGCTCACCGGCGGCACCGAAACGATGAAGGTCACGCGCGTGATGGCGCCGGGCAAGGAAGAGCCGACCGTGTTGGGTGACGAGCTCAAGGTGCTTCCCAACAACCATGGTCCGCAGACCGATCGCTTGGTTTATGGCTTGGGTAAGTTCGCGGGATACGATTCGGGCGATCCGACCAGCCGCGAAGTCGGTTTGTACGATCAGACGTTCGTCGACACCTTTATCCACACGCTGTCTAACGGTGCGCGCGTGATTGCCGGTCAGTTCGATGACCCGTACCAACTCGATGAGAAGGGAATCTTCGACCTCGTGAATTTGGCGAATACCGATCTGGGCGGCATTCGCGGTGCGCGTCGCGGCCCGGCCGAGGATGTCTTCACCGGTTTCAACATTTTCTCGATCGCGATCGAGATTCCGACCAGCGAGCTGTTTCCCGAAGGTATCCCGCACAACGGCGAGCTGAAGAGCGATTCTACCGATGGCTTGCTGCGTGTCTGGTCGAGCATCAGCCGTCGTCAGACGCAAACCGTCAATATGGCCGACCCGGTCAACGGTTATCGCGGTAGTGGCAAGTTCGTACAGGTTGGGCGCAATGCACTGCCGCTGTTCAACGCGGGGTTGGTTGGTACCGAACGGCAGACGCTCTACTTGCGTAGCAATCCGTCTACCGACGTGACCCGCTTCGGTAAGGACATTCTGTTCCCTGTGCTGGTTCGCGATGCCGAGGCGCTCGGTGCATACAAGGCGCTTGGCGTGCCCGACACGTCGGTGGCGGCACTGAAGGGCCCGCGTTTCGACATCATCAACGCGATCAACTTGGGCCGTCCGATTCCGGTTGCCGATGGTTCGACCGGTGATGTGATCACGCTGGATGCGTCGATCGACTCGAGCTTCCCGAACGGCCGGCGCTTGGGTGGTGGTACGAGCCCGAACCGTCATCAGGTGAACGTCAACACGGTGTTGATCAGCTTGATCGTTGCGGGTGATCCGGGTGCCGGTCTGGGCAAGGGTACCGAGACCAACGACAAGGACTTCCTGAATCGGTTCCCGTTCTTGGCGCCTGCCAACCAGGGATTGCTGCAAGGGCATGGCGGTATCAACGATCCCGTGCAACCGACGATCCCTGATCCGAGTGCACCGCAGTACTGAGCAAGTGCCGCAGAAGACGACGCAGCCCCTGCGATTGCGGGGGCTGCGTTTTTTTGTATGCGGGTCGATGTCGGAGCGGCATGCGAAGTGACAGGCGGCGGGCAGAAAGCGACACGCGTCTCGAGCCTGAGGGTTGTCGTGCTGTGGACCACGGTGTGGCGATGGGGTGCCCACTCCGGCCAACATGTCGGGCAGTGCTTTGCGACGACCGTTGCGCAAGCGTTCCCGCGCTTCGGGCAAGGACGTCACATTGAGGTGCAGGCTCCGAACGCTGCGCTGCGCGACGCGGTGTTGCAAGCGACGCTGTGTTGCCGCGCGTCGGTCGATTGGCTCGCTACGCTGCGCGACCCTGCGTCGCAGCACGTCGTTCACTTTGGCTGTCGCGAGTCGTTCACTTGGCCCACGGCGATGCGTGACCCGGTATCCTCGCACGCTGCTCACTCTGACCGCCGCAAGTCGCTCACTTGTCCCGCCGCGAGGCGCGGCCCGGCATCCTCGCATGCCGATTGCTCTGACCGCCGCGCGTCGTTCACTCGTCCCGCCGCGCTGCGTTACCCGGTGTCCTCGCACGCCGTTCATTCTGACAGCCGCGCTGCGTTACCCGGCTTCGTGACGCGTTGCCATTCCGATCGCGACGCTGCGTGAACTAGTTCTGCGATGCGCTCCCACTCGTCCCGCCGCGCCGCGTCACCGAACCTCGCCACACGCTGCGAACTCGGGTGGTTGCGCTGCGCATCTCTGCTTCGCCACACGCGACTCAGTCGGTTCGCCATGCACCACGCCCCGGCTTCGCCACGCGCCGCTCATTGCAAAACCACTGCGCGATATCCGCACGCCCCATTCGCCACACGCGCCGCAGCGGCGTGTCGCCCGTGACCCGCATGTACCCACCATGC
>CAZAHQ010000028.1:0-15915 GCA_964484415.1 uncultured Acidobacteriota bacterium
CGAACGTCGTCGTCACGAACGTCTGTCGTTCCGCCGGATCGCCAGGAATCTGCGATGGGTCTGTGGCAAACATCTGTAGCGCTGCCGCCCAGGCGTCGATGTCGCCCGACGGAACCAGCAAACCGCGAGGCGTAATTCGTTCGACACGCCAGTCACCGGCGGCGATGCGCTCCCATCTGCCTGCCAAGAGTTCCGGCACTCCCCCAACGGCCGAGGCAATGACCGGCAATCCCAGAGCAAACGCCTCGAGTATCGAAACCGGCGTGCCCTCGGTGTGCGACGGCAAGACAACACCGTCGACAGCATCCAACAGCGGACGAGGATTCAGCGTCGGCCCCCAGAAGTTCCATTGGTCTAGCAGACCTGACTCGCTGAGGACACGACGTACCGTGTTCTCGACAACCGGTTCGAGCGGACCGATCAGCGCGACGCGCAGTCGTCGCCCCGCGCGCAGATCCAACGCCATCAGTCGCGCGTGAGCGCGCGCTAGGTCGTGGAGGCCTTTGACAGCCACTCCGCGACCCACGAAAGCCAAGAGCCGCTCGTCCGATCGCCGCACTGCCGCTGTGAATCGACGTGACTCTGCGCGATCCTCAGGACACATCGAGAAGTCGAAAGCGAGCGGCTGCACCACCACACGTGAATCGAGTTTCCGGCCCAAGAGATCGACGATCTCCTGGCGCTGACGCGGCGAGAGCGTCAGAACCAAGTCGGTAGCGAAACTCGCGAGTCCTCGTTCGATGGTGCGCCACACCGGTGCCATCCGACCGGCCGCCGCGCGACTCAGTGAGTGTCCATGAAACGTGTGGACGGCAGGTGGCCGATGTCTCCCAAGGAACCACCCAGCAAGCCTGCCGAGCGCACCGGCTTTCGCGGTGTGCGTGTGGATCAGCATCGGGTCGAACCGACGAAATCCCTGGATCAGGGCCAGAGTCGCCCGCAGATCTCTCCAACCGGCAGGGTCGCGCACCAGCTCGCGCAGTTCCATGACCTGCAGCCCCGCGATAGTTTCATACGCCTGCCGATCTGGTAGTTCATGTACCGCCGGGGGCCCGGTCATCAGCACCGGGTTCAGACCGTGTGATGCCAATCGCGACAGGGCTGCGAGGACCGGCCGGGTCGGCCCCCCCAGGATCATCCGGGTGATGACATGGACCACGACTGGTCGTTCCTGCGACACCGCTACCGAGCCTCCCACCGCACTGTGGGGTGATTGGACGGTCGCTGTAAAGAGGCGCGAGCGGACCGCTCTTCCGGTCTGACGCGAGACTCTTTCGACGCTCTCTCCAGATGTTGCCGGTTGACGCGGGGTTCCGCGCGGTACCGATAGACAGGTATGGAAGGGGTACGCTACGATCCGGCGGCTTTCGAAATGTACCGTAGGGCGTCGATAGGAGACGCGCGACCTGCCCGGGGGCCTGGAAAGAGACCGGGTTTGCGTTGTCTCGCTCGATGCCTAGATTTCCCGTCGGACGCATGTGAACGCCCCCGGCCGGTGTGCCCACACCGCCGACGAGAGGAAAGGCAGGAAAAGTGGTCCCCTCCTCAGAGCGGCCGATTCCGTTCTCGACGGCAACGCGCTTCTCGCACAACCCGCGTCTGGCCAAGCAAACACTGGGCGGCAAGGCTGTGGTGCTGCACTACGAAGGAAGAAAACTGTTCGGGCTCAACGAAAACGGTTCCCAAATTTGGGGACTGCTCGACGGGGTCCGCACTGTGGAAGACGTAACGCGCGTACTCGCGGCGAGCGCCGGCCTGGACGAGGCGGCTGCCGCTCCCGACGTACATGCATTCCTGCGAGAGCTGGCTTCTCGCGGGTTGATCGTCGAGGCGCCCACGGGCCCTTCGGGTTCGCAATGCGAGTCTGAGGCCGCGGCGCCGGGGAACGCCTCGGAGGACAGGCTATGAACGGGAGCGAGAAGATGGGTCGCAACAAGAGGACGTGGCCGACGTTGTGTCGTGCATTCGCAGTCGTCGTCGTTGGAACCCTGTCGACGATCAGTTTCGCAACCGACTCCGAGTGCACAGGGGCCGCTGTCAAAGACACCGGCGGCTACTATTGCCAGCTCGACGCCAACAACTGGATTCCAGACATTTCGGGAACCGGCACAACCGTCACCGGGTGGAAGCCCAGTGGATGTAGCGGCGACGATTGCTACAAGCTGGTCACCAACATCGGTGGCTCGTTCACCTGGTACGGCAGCACCTATTCTGGCGCGTACATCTCGTCCAACGGATACGTGTCTTTTGGCGCCGGTTACACCAATGACGCGGGTGGCTCCAGCGTGCCCGATTCGGGTCCCCCGAACAACGCGGTCTATGCGTACGGCGACGACCTGGATCCCAGTGCTGGCGGCTCGGTGAAGTACCAATCGACCACCTGCAATGTCGATCGCGATGGGGCTGGAGGAAACGACCATTGCTTCGTCGTGCAGTGGACGAATGTGCCGAACATCGACGGCGATGTTCTGGTAACAGTGCAGCTCGCGCTGGATACCGTCACCGACGAAGCGTTTGTCGAGATCGTCAGTGAAGCCGGGGCGGCCGCAGCCGACCACCCGAACCTGGTCGGCAGCGAGAACGGCGCCGGCACGGTCGGCCTTTGGTACAAGGCCAGCGGCGATATCAGTTCTGCCTCGGCGACAGCCGGAAATCAGTGGGCGTTTACGCTTGCCGACACGGTCCCCCCAGGCAATCCAATCAAGATGACGGCGGCGTCCTCCGATCTGATCGTCACCGCCGAGTGGGAGAACCCGCTCGACACTGACTACGCAGGAATGTTGGTTCTGAGTCAGACCGGCTCTGCGGTGACGGATGCACCGGTCGCCGGCACCTCCTACAGCCTCGGCGACTCGATCGGTACGGCGTCGGTAACGTGCATCGTCGACTCAGGCGATAGCCCGAACGACTCATGCAATGACTTGTTGGTCTCCAATGGCACCACCTACTACTACAAGGCCTACGCATACGACGGCGACTACAACTACTCGAGCGGCGTGGCCACGACCGGCTATCCGCGAGCGGTCTCGTCCTTCAAGTTTGCGTTCAAGACCAGCGCCACAACCTTGGCTCCGGTCGGAGCGATTCCGGCTGCCTATGTGATGGGGATCGGCAACGATCGTTTGCTGCAACGAATGAATGAGACCGACGGAAGCCGCGGCGGTTGGGTCCCACCGCTCGCGGGCGGCGCAGTACAGGCGCGACCGCTGTGCGGCGATCTCGATGCGGGAGGTGGAACGGACTACACCTGCTACGTTTCATCGCAGAATGGTCGTCTATATCGCTACTCTGCCGACGATGGCACATCGGGCGCGGAGGCAACACGAAACATCGCCGGGACCGGTGGCGACGCCGGGTGCACTTCGGGCCTTCTGCAAACATCCCCTGTCGTGATGCTCGACGGCTTCGACGCCAACTCCAACAACAGCGACGATGTCGTCGTGGTTGCGACGCGCTGCGGTGCCGCCAACAACAAGATCCTGATGTACAGCCATGATCTGGCGACGCTGCGAGACAGCTACAACGGTGGCGGTACTCTCGGTATCTCCAGCGGCGCGCCCACGATCCAGTACCGCGATAGCGCCAACAACCTGGTTTACGTCGGCGTGCGAGACGATGGTGGCGAGTCGATCGTGGTACTCGAAGTCAACTCGACGCCGGCATTCAATGTGCCCGAATACGCCGTGATCAGCGGGATCGGGGACATTGACGCAGGTCTTGCGATTGCCAAGAAAGGCTCGGATCGGATCCTGGTCGCGGGAAACACCAACGGCGACGTCTATGTCTACAACGCCCTGGTCGCGTCGGGTGGATCGTTGCTGAGCCTGGACAGTTGCACGGTCGCCGACGGCTGTGCGGATAGCGACGGCGCGGTCCGCGGTGTGGCGCCGGGAAATAGCATTGCCGAGAACGGCTTGTGGGTGAACTGGATCGTCTGGACCACAGACTCGAAGGTGCACGGCATCAAGTTCCTCGGAGACGGTACGTTCGACGAAGCCACCTACTGGACCACGAGCATCGCGTCGCCGAGTGCGCCGATCGTTCTGCGTGACGTCACCGGCGGCAACGACACCTACGCCTACGTCGGTTCCTCCGACGGGAAACTTTACGAGATCAACGCCACCTCGGGCGCGGTCGTACGGTCTTGGGCCGTCGAGGCAGGAACAACGATCGGCACGCCAACCTTCGACTACAACAACGGCACCAACCAGGGGATCGTTGTCGGTACCACGGGCGGTACGTACCACTGGGTGAAGATCAACTGATTGAAAACCGGTCAGCGGCAGTCCATCTGCCGCTGCCGAGATGAGGATGACGACTATGATGCGCATCGATCGAAAGCTGCTCGCCGCCCTCGCGTTCACGTTGGGACTCCCCTGCGTCACCGCTCATGCCGCGATCATCGCCAAACCAAAACCGGAACCGATTGCGGTCAACGCCGTTGTAGGGGTGTTCGTGACGGACATCGACCCTCAATCGCTGCTGCAGTCACGAACCGCGCCGAATCGGCTGAACACAGGTCCATTCGATGGACCGCAGACCCTTCAGCTCTACATCATCGCGGTCTACGACCGCACTCGACTCGGGGACGCTGGGTTCGATCAAGTCGCCAAGTTCGTGCTGCCGGACGGCAATGTCTACGAGACCCGCATCGACCCGGTCGATCCGGGAGGCGTACACAGTGCTGTGCTGCGTGATGACCTAGCCCCACATCCAGTCGAAACCCTCCCTGTCCTGCGCGCGAAGCGTTTGGCGCGGGCACTCCCGGCCGGATCATTGACGCCGCGGCAGATGAGAAACGCGGCGTTCGTGGCTGTGCCGCTCCCGGTGAGCGGAACATGGGTTACCGGTCACGGGCTGTACGGGACTTGGCAGGTCGAAATCTCGGCGGTGAAAGCTGGAAAGGTGCTCTCTTCCAGCGCGACTTCCTTTAGAATCGAAGGCGGCCGTTGACCGGCCCACAACCTTGCGGGGGTCTGCATGAATTCGACGACCGTATCCAGTTCGAGCAACAAGAAGACATGGCAGGTTCCTGCCATCGAGTGGGAAGAAGACTACGAGCCGGTGGTCTTCTCGGCCTCTTGCACCAGCCAGCCCTTCAACTGCGGCGCCGGTGCTCGCGATTGATTTCGTCTCGGGACTGGAGGCTGCAACAGCGCGGCCTCCAGTTCATTCGCTCCGCTCGCTGACCCCGCGATGATTCTCGAAATCGCAGGCCTGACCTTCGACATCTCCGTGACGGGAGCCGAGTTTTCGACTCGGTTGCGCGAACGGTACGCGGGGTTCTTGAAGGACAGTGGCAGCCCCGAGTTCTGCTTGACACTCAAGGTCGACCCGACCTGTCGACCCGAGCGGCTGCATCCCACGTACGTCGATAACCCGCCGCTCACGGCGAGCGGCAGCCTGGCCGCTGCAAGAATCGAGGGCGACGGCTTCGACGGTCTATTGGAGTTCGAACTCGGGCGCGGGTCGGCGACGATTCCCGACTCCCTCGCGCACTTGGACCTGTTCGTTCGGGTCGCTTTGGGCGGTGTGCTGCTTCGTGAAGGAAGCACTCTTCTGCACTCGGCTGCGGTGGTGCGCGATCACTTCGGTGTGGTCTTCTCGGGTCGGTCGGGCGCAGGCAAGAGCACGATCGCCGCTCTTTGTAGAGACGCCGGTCAGACCGTACTCGCGGATGAAATGATCGTGGTCCGCCGGCAGGGATCCGGAACCCGCGTCTTCGGAACCCCTTTCTGGCACGGGCAAAATCTCTCGGCACCGTTGGGCGCACTCTTCTTCCTGGCCCATGCACCCCACCATCGAGTCACTCGACTGAAACCAGCCGACGCGCTGCCGCAACTCTTGAAGGCCGGCGGAGCACCGCTCCCGCTCAGCGATTTCCAGTCCGCATTCTTCAGCGCGTGCGGTGAGGTACTTCGCAGGGTCACTCCTTACCGACTCGAGTTCACGCCGGATCAGAAGTTTTGGGGCGCCATCGATCGCTTACCCGAATTCGCATTCTTCCGCCCGAAGCCCCAGAAACTTGCGTCGCTCAGGGTCCCACCTGGACCGAAGCCGCAACCGCTGGGAGTCCTCAAGCGCTCGTGAATCGCCTGACGGAGATCAGTTCATGATCGGAATGACCAAGGTCCTGACCGAAGCGTTGCGCCAGCAGATTCCGATCTCGGTGCTGTTCGAGTTGACCAATCGCTGCAACGAGGACTGTAAGCACTGCTATGTCGATCTGGGAGACGTTCACGACGAGCTGACGCAAACAGAAGCCGAACGCATTCTCGATGAACTGCATGCCATGGGAACCCTGTTCCTGACGTTCACGGGGGGAGAGATCTTCACCCGCAAGGACGCTCTTCCCTTGGTGCGCTATGCGCGCAACCTCGGTTTTGCGTTGCGGATCTTTTCCAATGGCACGTTGATCACAGAGTCTGTCGCCGATCAGATCGCCAGCATTGGTGTGGTTGCAGTCGAGTTGTCACTCTACTCGATGGACGCCGATAAGCATGACGAGATCACTCGGATTCCGGGCAGTCACGCCCGGACGCTGCGTGCTGCCCGGATGCTGCGAGAGCGCGGTGTCCCGACCGTGGTCAAGGCTCCGATCATGTCTGGCCTGACACGCGAGTATCAGCAGGTCATCTCGTTTGCGCGCGAGATCGGCGCGGAGTACCGCTTCGACCCTACGCTCGTGGTTCGTTATGACCTCGACGACTCCCCACTCGCCCACCGCATGAACCGCGCCGACCTGCTCGGAATTTGCGTCGATCCGCATCTTGGTCTGGCGGTGCAGCCCGGATCGGGCACCACACCGAACGATGATCAGGCCATCTGCGCGACCGCGCGTCGCGTCGCACTGATCTCAGCCCGCGGCCTGGTCTACCCATGCTCACAGCGATTTCCACCGGCCGGCTCGCTGAGAGAACAGTCGTTCCGCGAGATCTGGGAAAGCTCCCCATTGCTGCTGCGCCTGCGCAACATCACATCGCAGGACCTTCCGACCTGCTCGGGTTGCCACAATAATTCGTTCTGTGGTCGATGCAGTCTCGATTCCCTGTTCGAGGACGGCGATTTCTTCGGCCCCAACTCCTGGGCCTGCACGCAAGCAGAAGTACGCCAGGAAGCGCACGCCAAGGGCGGGCAGACCATCGAGGAAATGCTCAAGACCAAGTTCGGAGAACGACAGGTCGTTTGCGATCTCGGTTAGATTTTCTTGTCTCGCACTGAATCGAGGAGTCGGCGCGCGACGCTTGCCGCGACGCGGCCGAGGTCGCTCGGCCGATCCAAGCTAAGGGCCCCGATCAACCAGCGCTTCACCCTAGAATCTCCACCACGTTCGAATCGAGCGCCCCAACGCGCCACGGCTCGCGCTCGCCAGCGGGCTTCGAGATCTGCGATCTTGCGTGGGTCGAATAGCCCGGCAGCACGCAACATCGCTGCCTGCAGTGCTATGTCGGCGCCATGCGCGCGCACAACCTCCCACTCTCCCGCGGTCACGGGTGACTGCTGATGCAATCGATGGATGTCCAACCACCAGATCCATCGCCCTGCTGCGCCATGGTAGGCAACTGCGTGCAGGGCTAGGTGCGCCCAGAGATCCGCTCGACACAGCCGGCGTGCGGCGCGCCACTCGCCTAGCGGTTCCGAGGTCTCCATGACGCGCGTGATATTCCACGCGCCGCGTCCCGGAGCGCCAAGATCCCAGTGCAGATCCAACTGCACTCGCGCCTGTGTACTGTGGCGATAGGTACTGGCGAACCAATGCCGCGCGGCGGCGTCAGGCGCCGGATGATCGGAGTGAAATCCCAGTTCCTTCAAGAGCCGATGCACGACATTGCGATGCGTCGGTTCGATCAGCAAATCAAGATCGTTGTGCGTGCGCTGGCCAGGATGGTAGATCCCGCGTCGCGACAGGTCGGCGCCTTTCAATACGACGAACCGAATTCCTGCTCGTGACATCGCCGCGTCGATTCGATCGAGCTCACTGCCGAACAGCGCCTCGTCACCGAGCGCTTGGCGCCAATCGCGCACCATGGCGCGCTGCCACTCGGTGGAGACCGCCTGGGCCGCGTGCAGTTTCGAGCCCGCAACCGCAGAGAGCCGATGAGCACGCGCCAACTCCGTCAAAGTGTGCGGCAGGAGACCCGATTCCTCATGGCTCTGGCGATCGGAGCCGCAGTAATTGCAGAGCCAGAGAGCCTCGCGAGCTCGAGAGCTTCGCAGCACTAAGGAAGCGTAGCGACTCCGTTCGGATTCAGACACTCAGCAAGTCCGTCCTGAGCGAGCGGGAGCGAGAGCGCAACTCCCGAGCAAGAGTCGAGTGCGGGAGCGTATCGCTTGCGAGAGTGATCAGCAGAGCTTTGCTAAACGGATCAGTCCGAAGACCGATAGCCCGATTGCAAGCAGCAACAACGTCGCTAGCGCTCCGACCACCACGAAGATGAAATCGGTCACAAGACCTCCTCGCGAACCGGCATGCCCGAGACGGGAGTCCTACGCGATATCGCGGTGGCGACACGCTACGTCGACCGGACCTCTGACTGCAACCCCTACGCCGTGGGCGCTGTCACTTCGCGGATCAACGGCTCCCAGCCTTCCGGGTCGGCCGCCACCAGCGTGCGGAAGTACAGATCGACGTCCTCACCGGGAAACTCGCGGCGCATAACTGCTGCCGCCTCAGGCAGTTTCGCCGGATCCGGCTTCATTTCCTGATCGTCTTCCACCAGCCCTTCCTGGTGTTTCACGCCGAGCAAGTCGAGAAAACGACTCAACAGCGGGCGCTGCGCCACGAGATGAAAGGAAAGCAGTACCTGCGCGGCGGTCTCTTCGGGAAGCCCCGATTGCGCCAGAAGCGATGCCCGGCGTGCTTTCGGCAGCGAATCGAGGAACTGCGGGCGCAGGCCCTGGGCCACGATCCATGGAGCGAGCGCTTGCAGCCGTTGCACCTTGTCCAAGCGTTGATCAGCAAACAACGCCTCAGCCGCACGAAGCCTTTGATCTCGGCTCATTCCCTTCCAAATCTGTCGCGCTGTCCACGCCATGTCGCTCGAACCTCCTTGACCTCAGGCCGGCGTGGATTCTAGCGACTCTGCGGTTTTAACGCTGCTCCCATTCAACACAGCCATGTAGATCTGTTCCGTACGCGCGACCATCCGCTCCGGGAAGAATCGCAAGACTTCTTCTTGCCTCGACAGCGCCAACTCGCGAGCACGCGGTAGGTCATCCAACGTCGCTGCAATGAGGCCCCTCAAGCGACCCGCGTCGCCTGGCGAGAAGAGACTCGTTGCCGCGAGTCCGAGGTCACGATGCGCCGGAATATCACTGGCAACGATCGGCAACCCTAATGCCATCGCTTCCTTCACAGCGGCCGGCGACCCCTCTCCCGATCTGGATGGGAAGACAAACAGGTCCGATGCAGCGAGCAGGTCGGCGACATCGTTTCGATTGCCAAGCAGCCGAATCCGAGCGCCTGAATCGAGTCGTTCGATCTGCGACTCCAGCGCCCGCCTTTCGCCACCCTCGCCGACGATCCAAAGGGTCGTGTCGTCGCAACGGTCGACAGCTGCAATCAGATCGGTGTGCCCTTTGTGAGCGGCCAACTCGCCGACGCTAACGATCACCTTCGCCGACTCGGCGACCGAGAACTCTCTGCGTAGCGCGTCACGGCTGCGCTGTGGTTCAAGGCGCGCTGGATCGATCGCACTCTCAACCACCGCGATCCGCTCGGCGCGCAGGCCATCGCGCACCAGTTGCCGCCGAACTCCCTCGCTGACCGCGATCCAAGCGTCGGGCCAGCGCGACTTCCATCGAGCCAGTGGATTTCGGCGCAGTGGAAAGTCGACTCGTCGATGCGCAATCAGCGGTACCGACCCATGACGACGTGCGAGGTGGGATGGAGTGATCGCGTGTGCCGTATGCGTGTGCAACAGGCGGTAGTCACCCGCTTCGAGATAGCGACGTAACCGTTGCGCTGAGCGCCACGAAAACTCCCCGGAAAACGGCGCGATGTGCAGTTGAATCCCCGGCACACCGAACAGTCGTTCGGCCAGCGGAGCACCCGGAGGAACAACCAGTCCAACCCGGTGACCGCGCTGCGCCAACCCCCGTACCAACAGTTCCACCTGACGTTGGCCGCCGCGATATTCGCGTCCCGTGTCGACGTGCAGGATCGACAGGTCGCGGGCGCCGTTCAAGACGCCACCAAAACGCGCGCCGTGAGTGCGTCGAAGACGCGCTCAGCCGTGAGGTCGATCATGCAGCGGTGGTGTTTCAATGGACAGACTTTGTCACCGTGAGGACTGCACGGCTGACAGTCGATAGCCAAGGACAGCGACGGATAGACGCGACCGTCGGAGAGCGGTCGTGGGTCGGTCGGCCCGTGGAGAATCAGCGCAGGGACACCGAGCGCTCGCGCCATGTGCGCGGGCCCTGAGTCGCCTCCGAGGAATCCGCTCGCGTGTGGCAATTCCGACAACACGCCGCGGATTCCGATTCCACTTCGGATCAAGACCCGAGCGCGAGCCTCCGCCAATCGCTGCATCAGCGGTTCTTCTGCCGGTCCGCCATACAGTGCAACCCACCAATCGGTCTTGCGCTCGATCATCTGGAGCAACTCGGCGTAGTGGCTCTCGGGCCAACGTTTGGTGGCGTAGTGCGCGCCAGGCGCGATCGCAAGCAGCGGTCCCGTTCCCCAACCGGCGGCGCGCAAGCGATGAGCACTGGCCACGCGACGCGACGCGCTGACCGCGAGCAGCAGCGGCTCGGTCCTTGCCTCGATTCCCAGTGCTTGAAGCAATCGCATCGGCCGCTGTGGAAACGGCGTGGTCGCATCGTTACGGTCGATCGTGTGTGTATAGGCCCAGTTGCAGCCTCTGGTGTTGAAGCCAACCCGCGTCGGCGCACCCGACAAACGAGTCAAGAGGGCTGATCGAAGCGAGCGACTGACCGCTAAGCTCAGATCGGGCTTCCATCGACTCAAAGCAGCACCAGCCGCCCTCAAGGCAGACCATCCCCCGTCCCGGTCTTTGTCGTAGGGCATCAGCGTCGGACCCGATGGATGGTCCTCTAGTACTTCGAGCGCAGCGGGACGACCGATGATCAGCAACTCCGAATCCGGCCAAGAGGCTCGCAAGGCGGCCAACAAAGGGGTGGAGAAAACCATGTCGCCGATGAACGCGAGTTGCGCGACCACGACTCGACGCGGTGACCGCTCGAAACCGGGAATGGTCTCCTCCTGCTCACCGCTCTGATTCAACCAGGACTGGCGACCGAGCGGGTCGTAGCACCAAGTTACCGCAGCGGACCCGTCAACCGGAAGGACGAAGCCACGATGGTTTTTCTGGCCTGGACTGAGCCACCCATGCTGCCCAACGACCCGCGACGCTCCGGACGGGTTGCGCCGTGCGCGGCACGCCTCTGCCAATGGCCTGCTCCCCACGCCGAACACCTACCCCGACTCGACCACGCGCTCGTGCGGGCGCGGACTCGCCTTGGGCTCGACACGGGACCGTGTGTCGTTGCGGTTGGAGCGGGAGAGGCGGCGGAGTTCGTTGAGGCGGTGGGCAAGACGCTTCATTGTGGTGACGACGCGCTCGCGGTCGTGCCGAGCGTCGGCACCAGCCTGTTCGACCCGATGGTCGTCGCCGATCTGAGCCAACATTCTGAAACTCGTCGGACGCTTTTGTTCGCAAGCGCGGTTCATCCCGATGGAACTCCCGCCAGCCTTTCCGATCTCGCAGCACTTTCCAGCCGATACCGAATTGCAACCGCGATCGATGCGACCCTGGCCCCCTGGACGACGGCTCGGGCGTTTGCCGAATGGACGCCCGGAGCAGTGGTCGCTGCCCTCGATCGCTGGCACGACGAACCTGTCGGCTACTGGGGACTGTCGCTGGGAACTCCCCTCGGGACGCGTACCTCGATGGCAAAACGGACGGTGCTGAACGCTGCCCGACTGCGAACCGCGCTGACCGGCTTGCCGGGTGTGATCGTCTCGTCATCTCCACTGTTCGAGACCGGAATCGTCTCGTTTCGCTTCGAGCAGTGGGCACCGGAGGAAGCCGTCACGATGCTGCGAGAGGCGTTCGGAGTCTGGGTCGCGGGCCCGCCACCAGGTTCGGCTCTCGGCGAGTCGGCTCAGACTCGGTGGCTAAGGGCGAGTGTCGCCCCTGCCACGACCGAAAAGGACCTCGCGTCGGCGCTCGCCGCCATTACACGTGTGGCACAAGCACCGACGATACCGCTTCCCGCACACTAAGCAGCGTGCCTGATCGCCCCTCTCTCTCCTATATTCCGGTCGAGGGAGGGTTCGAATGGGTCGGCGGCAGCGGCACCGCAAAGGCCATTATCAATCTGGCAGCGGGGTGGGGACGCTCCCTACTCCTGGGCCAAACTCCCAGATCGGTTCGGGGTCGTTCGGTTTGACTTCGGCCTCCACGCCCGCCTATCATCCCGGCCCCCCGCAGCCCGCGGCAGCGTCGCCTTCGACAACCTCTGGAGACTCTTCGAGGATGGCGTCCTTCGGAGAAACCTTGCGCCGCGAGCGAGAGCTGAGGCGGATCACTCTTCGGGAGGTATCTGAGGCGACCAAGATCAACAGTCGCTATCTCGAAGCGCTCGAGCGTAACGAGTTCACCTATCTCCCTGGCGGCGCGTTCACCAAAGGGTTCATTCGCGCCTACGCCCGCTATATCGGTGTCGATGAAGCAGAGATGCTCAACGCCTACCTGTTCGAAATCGCCAACAAGGAAAAGGAACAGACGAGCCTGGAGCCGACGGCGAGCGTCGACACCCTGCGAGAGCACTTCCAAGTCGAGTACGGAACTGACGATAGGAGGCGACAACGGATGCGAGTCGCCGTGGTGCTCGGTGGTGTTCTGTTGTTGGCGACGCTACTTGGAATCGGAGCCTGGTTCTTGCTGTCGCGCCCCGGCAAGGCCCACTACTCGCCTCCCCCGCAAAGTGACACGGTGCGCCCGTGAGCACGGCCGTGCCCGCTTCGAGCGTTGTCGAGCGGATTCTCAGCGGCGCGGCGCCGAGGGCGGCGCGGCTGGCGGCGGCGCGCGGCGCTCTGCCGTTGGCGCTCGGCGAGTTGGCGCAGATCCAGATCGAGTTACGAAACGACTCCGATGCGGAGATCGCGCACGCGGCGCAAGAGGCGCTCTCACAACTGAGCGCTGCCTCCGCTGTCGAACTGGCGAATGATCGGGAAACCCCGGCATCTGTCCTGCTGTTTCTGAGCCGCGACCTGGGGCGTTGGCCGCAAGCGGGCCAGGTACTCGCGTCGCGTCAGTCGCTCGACTCGGAAACTCTTCATGCACTGTGTGAGTGCTCCGATGCCGACACTCTGTCGATTCTCTCGCTCAATCAGGTAGCACTGGCCTCCCACTCGAGTCTAGGAGCCACGCTGCATGCCAACCCTGCGCTGCCCGAGGGCGCGCGTGGGCGCTTGCTCGATGTCCTGGAGGAGATCGAGAAGGCCGAACGGTTGCGTCAGATGCTGACGGCGACTGCCACCGAGGCGAGGCTCGATGGTTCGCAGGCGCTGCAACCGGCACGAAACCCGTTTCTCGCAGCGCTCGGGATCGATGCCGAAGTCGAAGCGCTGCTGCCGCAACTCGACATCGACATCGGTGAGCTATCAGAGAAAAGCGAATTGATGGGTGGGCTCGAGGAGGATGACGACGCGTCGGTCTTCACCAAGCTGTCGAAGATGAACGTTGGACAGAAACTTCGTGTCGCACTGTTCGGAACTGCAGCCGAGCGAGCGATCTTGGTGCGTGACAGCAATCGCCTGGTGGCGGCCTCGGTGGTCAAGAACCCGAAGTTCACCGAGCAAGAAGCCGAGACCGTTTCCAAGAGTAGAAATGTCAATGACGTGGTGATGCGGCTCGTCGCACGCCATCGGGACTTCGGTTCCAACTACTCGATCCAACACAACCTGGTGAAGAACCCGCGGTGCCCGATCGACCTTGCCCTGGTGTTCTTGGCCCGACTCAACGACCGCGACGTCACGCTGCTGCTGAAGAATAGAAACGTGTCCGACGCGGTTCGGCGCCAGGCCAAACGGATCTTGGAGGCACGTGAGGACCGACGTCGAGTGCGCACCCCTGGAAAGAAGCACTGATGAACGGCTGCATCGATTGCCAACTGGGCTCTAGAATGTCGCCCGCCACACGGTTGGATGCCGGCCGTATCGCCACCAGGTTCGAGGACACGTAATGCGCGTGCTGAAGGAAGTACGTCAGCATCTGAAGAACTACCACCTCAAGTCTGGGGTGTTCCACTTCTATCGCGGCGAACATGGGCCCGCGGCGGAGTTCCTCACTCGCACGCTCACCGAGGACTCGGATCTCTCTGCGGCGGATCGACGCGCGGCCATCTACTACCTGGTCCACACTCGAATCGGCGCTGCCGTCGAGTTCGAGGCCAAGGGTGAAATCGACAGGGCGATCGAACAGTACCGGCTTGCGCTCGACGTGATGCCCGGGTACCCCGACGTCGAGCTCAGGTTGGCCGATGCCTATGCGCAGCAGGGCCAAGCCGACGCCGCCATCGAGCATTACCGCGCCGCGCTGGAATCCAACCCCGTGTACGTCGATGCACGCTTGCGCTTGGCCTACATGCTCCTGTCGGAGGGGCGGCTCGAGGAATCGCGGCGCGAGTTCAGGGCTGCACACGCGGATCGCATCCAGATCCAGGAGAACCGCGTACTCGCCGCGGAAGAAGCGCTGGTCAAGGGCCAAACCGGTGAAGCGCGCGAGCTTTATCAGGACGTGTTCCGCGAGGACTACGGTCAATTCCGTTCACACCTCGAAGCCGGGCTCGCGCTGTTGCGAACCGAGAAGTGGGACGACGCGGTGCGCGAACTGAGCGAGGCCGCACGAGTCTGTCCGCGGTTCGCCGACGTGCAGAACTACTTGGGCGTAGCACTCGCTGAAGGAACCGAGCGTGAGGCGGCGTGCGATGCATTCCGGCGCTCGGTCGAGATCAATCCAGGCTATCTGGTCGCGTGGCTCAACCTGGCTTACGTCTGCTTCAGCCTCGACGACGTGGAACAGGCTCGATTGTGTTTGCAAGAGGTGCTCGAACGGGAACCCGACAATTCGCCGGCACTGCATCTTGCTGAGCAGTTGTCGGCGGCACCCCGCAGCCGTCCGCGGCACGTGATTGCGCAGGGGGAGCCGTGAGGGTTCTTGCTGCCGGACTCACGGACAAAGGGTTGATCCGTCCTCACAACGAAGATGCGCTGCTGGTTGAGACGCCGAGCGGAGTTTTCGCGGTAGCAGACGGAATGGGTGGTCACGCCGCGGGGGAGGTCGCTTCGCATCTGGCAATCGAGGCAATCGGTGACAGCCTTCGCGATCGAAATCAAAACGGTGAACTCTCGGTTCCCGAACTCCTCCTGCACGCGGTCGAGGAAGCGAATCAGCGCATCGCCAACCGGATGGAAGAACGTCCGGAATGCCGCGGAATGGGTACCACGGTCGTGGTTGCGGTCGTCAACGGCGGTCAGTTCTGGGTTGCCCATGTCGGAGACTCGCGTGCCTATCTGCTGCGCGACGGAAACTTCAGACAAATCACGACCGATCATTCATTCGTCAATGAGCTCGTCCGCCTGGGAATGCTCTCTCGCGAACAGGCGGCGCGTGATCCTCGTAGAAACGTGGTCACGCGGGCGTTGGGAAGCGGCACAGTCGTTGTCCCGGATATCCAGCAGGAACTGCTACAACCCGGCGACCTGGTGCTGCTCTGTTCGGACGGCCTGAATACGATGTTGGGCGACAAGCGGATCTCGGACCTGCTCGCGGCGCCAGCGGGGGACCTTCAGGGTGTCTGCGAACGGCTGGTAGCGGCCGCCAACGAGGCGGGCGGCGAAGACAACATCACGGTCGTCGTGCTTCAGGCGAGCGGCGACGAGGG
>CAZAHQ010000029.1:0-15830 GCA_964484415.1 uncultured Acidobacteriota bacterium
CGGGACCTGGGTCGATTCCGCTCAACTCCAGCTGCGTGATCATTCCGCCTGTCGAAGGAAGTGTGGTGTCGAGGAGTTCCGCGCCACGTCGAATCATGGCGAGCTCAGGCACGACGCTGGTGTCGACGAGGAACGGGACGACGGCATCGCCGGTCATCAGTCGCAGCCGGTGTGTGTCACCTCCCACGGCGTTCAGTAACGACTCCGAGAACGGCACCCGCAGCGCACCCTCCGTAACGGTGGGCAGTTGCAAGGCGACTCGTCGAGCGCGCGGTGGTGACTCGCTCGGTCGCGCTTCGAACGGCGCGCGCGGCAGTGCGGAATCGATGCTGCGACGAGGATCCGACAAAAGGCCTGCTTGCACGACGCCACGCGGACTAACGGTGAGCAATGGACCGTTTCCGCCGGCCCGCACGGTGTACGACCCGGGCTGCTTCGCTTCGAACAGCAGCCATTGCATCGCTGTGAGTCCAACGACGTGAAGCGGCGGCGGGTTCGTCTCGCCAGGCCCGCGTGTCTCCAATCGCACGGCGGTGTTTCCGTCGCGTGGTTCAGGGAACTCGAATTCGGTCCCTTTCACGAAGCCGAGCGTGACCCAGCGCCGATTGTCGCCGTGCAACACGAGTGTGGTTGTCGGACCGGTCCCCGGCGCGAATTCCCAGCGCAGTTTCTCGATCGGGGGGGTGCCGGGTGGAAGCTCGAACCAATGGCGATCGGTCATGTCATGAAGCGGTAGTTCGATCTCGAGCCGTGGGTGAGCGCCTTCTGCCCGTGCGTGGACATGCACGTTGTCGAAGCGCGGCAACCCCGCGGCGCGCGGCCAACGCAGTTGAAGGAATCGCTCCGAGGCCGCCGCGTATTCGATCGAGCCATGTCGCAACGTGCTTCCCTGGCCGATCCAGAACAAATCGCCACGCGTCAACACGCGAAACCGTTGCAGATCGTCGCTGGCCTCGAGGACGCAGCCGGAAGCATGACCGAGTGTGGCCGAAATCAACTCCAGTCGATCGTGGGTCGACGGTATCGGCCCGAGGTCGAATACCAGGCGCCAACCGGTTTCGGTTTCATCCAGCGCGATCAACGTTGGGTCGATCGTTCCGACCGGCGCGCGTGCGACGGTGGCCTCGATCGCCCCGCCCGCGGGATCGCGAAGTTCGACGCCACTGGCGATGCCGGCGGCGAGCGCGCGGCTATCGAGCGGTACCAACACCGGCCCCGCTCGATCGACGGCGATCGTCCAGGTGTTGACGAGCGGCGAGCGACTCGACTGCGCGAAGGTCGGCAGGCAAACCGCCGCACAGCACGCCAACAGTGCGAGCTTCTTCACGGGGTCTTTACCGCGATCACGAAGCGGCGATAGAGCCAAGCCAAGAACATCAGGCTGACGCCGAGCCCCAGATAGCTCACGACGCGCCACAGGTCGTGAAGCTCGGAAGTGTCGAACAAAAAGACTTTACCGACGGCCACCAACATCACGGCCAACGAGGCATGCCGCAGCAGTGCACGATCGACTCGGATCCCGAAAATCAGCAGTGCCGTTCCGAACAACAAGTACGCGATCGAATAACTCCACATCTCGGCATCGCTCACGCCGCCGCCTTTGAGAATCGTGCCGTGGAACGCTTGCCGGACTTGCAGCGTCAACAACACGAACGCTAGGACGAGTGCCAGCGCTTGCGAAGCGGGGCCGAACATTTCGAATTTCTCTCGCTTGGATAACCATGAACCCAAGAGCAACGCGACAACGGCAGGAACTCCGTAGCCGAACCACAACAAATTGATCACAGGCAGTCCACCGACGGGGTCGCCGGAAAACACCGGGTTCTCGATCAGGCCCACGATCAGGAGCGCCCACATCAGGCTGAACCCAGCAAGGGTTGGACCGCCGAAGTACAACGCTGGTGGGTCTTGCAATCGCTTCGAGGCCCACGTCAGCAGCAAGCCGAGAATGCCGAGAGCGACCGCGTAGGCCGAAGCCTCGGAGAACAGCGTGTCGTTCGCTTGCTCGGGACGAAATCCAAGTCCGTCGAACGGATGCCAAAGATGGCGGATATTCAACGCGACCAACGCCGTACCCAACAGCACCGCGCTCCATTCCAACAGTCGCGCCAGCCAAGCCGGTCCCTCGCGTCGCGCGGCAACCGCCCCGACGATGAAGGCAACGATCGGCACGCCATAGCCGTATGCGAGCCAGTTGACCAACGGCGTGGTGCCGATCGGGTACTCGAGTACCACAGCAGGGTTGAGTAGCAATCGCACCATCACCGCGCAGGCCAACGCGCCGGCCGCAAACGGCAGCGCGTCAACCCGCACGCGCGGATAGATCCACGCTAGTGCGGCGGCTTGCAGCGCCCACGCAACGGTCAGCCAAGCGCGCTCGAGTTCCAACGGAACTGCCGCAGCGATCAGACCGGTGGCGGCCAAAGCGCACGCTGCGAGTGCTTGCTCGGTATCGCCGACACCACGGTCGCGACGGGCGACGACGAACGCCATCGCGATCGTCACGCCACCGCAGGCCAGCGCGATGATTCCCCACGGCACCATCGGTGTGAAGTCGGGCACGCGCGACAGCACCCACCATGCCGCCGCGAAGAAGAGCGCAACACTCAGCGCCGCCGTGGTCGCGAGCGCTGCGCGTGCTTGCGCACGCAGCAAGGCCACCGATGAGCCGACAGCGAACAAGGCTCCCATGGCAATCGCCGTCCAGCCCGCCGTCGATGTGTCGAGTGGATCGGTGGTCATCGTGGCGGAAATCAGGTAGATCACCAGACTTGCCGCGAGCGCGCACAGCGGCAACGCTTGAAGACCTGCATCGAAGCGTGCGAGCACGATCAACGCCAGCGACACGATCGCTAGGAATCCCCACTCGGTGGGGCCAAAACCATGCCTCAGAGCGATCGCACCGGTCCCCACCAAACCCAAACCGCTGGCGATGGCGCGGAGCATCCACGCATCTTTGGCCCCACCCCAACCGGTGTCGGTTCCAGGTCGCGCGGCCCACAGAAACAACAGCGTCGTTGCGACCATGAACAAGCCGGCCGGCACGATGAAGCGAGCGCTGTCTTGCAGGGCGTGAATCGAGAGTGCCCACAGCACCGAACCGATCAACGTCATAGCCGCGATCGACATCCAGGCGCGTCGTCGTGTCACCGTCAACAAGCAGACCTGCAGCAAGAACAGATATCCGAACAGGCCCCACGGGTTCGGGTTCTCGCTGCCGATCAAAGCGGGGGTGAGAAACCCGCCGACCAAACCGATCACGGCGATCATCGGGCCTTGTCGCAACGACAACACCACTGCCGCACCTGCGGTAGCTGCCATCAACCCAAAGCCGACCAGAGGTGGAATCAAGTGATACAGATGCACACCGGCCAACAGTGCGGCAAACAGGTCGGCGATTCCTGCCGCAGTCAGTCCTCGACCGATCAGCGCCACACGTGGCCGCATCCACTCGCCCACGCCGAGCAGACTCACACCGAGCAGCAGCCCGAGTGCAACTCTCATCGTGGGGGTGACCCACCCGTGATCGAAGCTGTACTTCACCAAGAACGCACCGGCGAGTGTGAGCGCGATCGAGCCGATCCAAACCGGAAGCCGTGCTCCCAATCGTTCTTCCAGCGACACGGCTGGTTCATCCGGCAGTGGCGGGATGCGCAGGGGAGGGGTGGTGGTGGTCGCAGACTCGGCGGCCGCGCGAGGAGTCTCGATCATCGGTCTTTCGGCCGGAGGTGAGGGCGCTGCAGGTGCGGGTGCCGTTGCCTCGGCCGGCACTTCGCGCGCGGCAGCGACCGGTGGCGCGGGCGATGCAAGGCCACTCGAGTCGGCCGCAGGCACCCTCGCCGTCGGAGCCACCGTGACAGGCGGCGGCGTCGAGGCGACGGGCTTTGCTGTCAAGAGCTCGCGGCGCCACGCACGCAACTCGTCTTCCAGTCGCCGCACGCGCCCCAACAGCACGAGTGCAATCACGATCGCGACCGGTCCGCTGACGAAGAAGATGAGCCCCAGCAGAATCAACGCTTCCATGAGTCCCCCAAATGGAGCGATGAGTCTAAACCGTTTGCGCTAAACCGGCGCCGGAGGCGGTTGGTCGAGCGCGCTGCGTACCGCCTGCGCGAGCGCGTCGGTGTGCAACGGTCGATGTAGATTGCCGAGCGCGCCGAGCCGGCGGGCTGCTTCTTCCTGATCGGGCAGCGGATACGGGCAGATCATCAGTACTCGTTGCCCAGGCCAATGCTTGAGGATTCGCGACAAGACCTCGTTGCCGTTGCGGCCCGGCAACACCATGTCGAGCAAGACCAAATCGACGCTGGGGCGATGTCGCAGTCGCTGCATTGCATCGCGAGGTTCGTTGACCGTTTCGGCGTGATAGCCGAACTGTTCGAGCTGTCGCCGCAGAGCGTCCGCTGCATCGAGGTCGTCGTCGACGATCAGCACCGTCTCGCGGCCCCGCCATCGTTGCCGCGGATCGACCGCGGTGACGACGACCAGCGCGTCTTCGGCATCCGTGAGCGGCAGCGTCAACTGCGCGGTGGTGCCCCGGCCCGCAGTGCTTTCCAATTCGATGAAGCCGCGATGGCTGCGTGCGATTCCATACGCGACCGTCAAGCCCAATCCGGCAGCATGCGGCCCCTTGGTGGTAAAAAACGGCGCGAAGGCGCGCTCACGCACTTCAGGAGCCATGCCCGCACCGTGATCGGTGACCTCGATCGTGGCGTATCGTCCCGGTGCCACGCCAAGAATGGCGACATCCTCGCTGGACAAAACGGCGCTGTGCAGCGCCACGACGATCTCGCCGCCCGCTTGTGCTTCGCGCGCATTCAACAGCAACTGCCACACGGCCGAACGAAGACTCGCGGCATCTCCCCGGACCACCATCGGCTCGGCTTCGGTCAGTTCCACGCGCAGCGTGTGGGGAGGTGTCAGTGTTCGCAGAAAATCGGCTGCGGTGTCGCGTACGAGCCGCGTCACATCGAGCGATTGGTGCAGTGATGTATCGGCCGACGCTGGCGCCAAGGCACGCGCACGTCGTGCGAGCGCTGCACCGCGCGACGCGGCCCGTTCAATCGAAAGCAGCGGCTCCTCGTGCGGTGGCGTCTGTTCGTCCCCGGCACCGTGTGTGAGATCGCGGATGCGGCGGAAGATCTGTTCGAATTCGCGCACCAATCGCTCGCCCACATCGGCGACCGCTTCCAGCCTCGCGGCGTGCGCGACGCGCGCCTGGAGCAATTGCCGTGACGAAAGATCGCGCAGAAACAGCGCCACCTGACGTCCGCCCTGCTCGGCCGGGAGCAGCGCCGTCGAGGCCCACAGCGGCAACTCCACACCGGGAACGCGCTGGCCTTGCAATTCTCGATGGGTCGCGACCGGCTCACCCGCTTGACGGCTCGCCATCCAACGCTCCGCCACCTCGCGCTGATGGGGCGCAAGCAGGCTGGTCCACTCGCGACCGATCAGTTCCTCGTCGGGCGGAATCGCAAGCAACGAACGCAAGGCAGGATTGGAGAACACCACGCGAGCATCGTGCACCAGCAAGATGCCATCGGGGCTGGCGTCGATCAGAGCCATCGCGCGCACCTGACTGCGCTTGAGCGCCTGCTCGACCTCTTCGAGATGCTCTTGCTGCCGGCGTGCCGCGAGCACCATATAGCCCAGCGCCGCAATCGCCGAGATCAACGCGATCAATCCGACCGCACCTTGAGGCGAGCGCAGAAACACCCAACCCAGCACCGCCAAGGCCGCGGTCAACAGCGAGACAGCAAACAACAGAGGAGTCGCGCGCACGCCGAGATGTTACGTCCGGACCGGTGTTTTCGAACCCTTCTTCGCACCCTTGGTGGTGCGCTTCGTGGTGGTCTTTCTGCGACCGGGGCGCACCGCGCCCGAGGCGATCGCTTCCCGTTTGATCGCCAACATCTCGGCCGCACGCTCGGCTGACAACTCTTCCAGAGTTTCACCCTTGCGCAGCGATACGTTCGTCTCGCCGTCGGTGATGTAGATTCCGAAGCGGCCTTCCTTGGCCACGATCGGTTTGCCGGAAACCGGATCGTTGCCGTAAGCGGCGAGTGGCGGTTTGGCGGCTGCACGTTGGCGGCCACGAAACACTTTTGGCGCTTTCAACAACTCCAGTGCTTCCGCCAACTCGATCGTGAACAGCCTGCCTTCGGCATCCTCGCCGATGTTGCGCCGCTCCTCCCCCTTCTGAAGATAGGGGCCATAGCGACCGTTGAAGACCTGCACCTGCAGACCATCGGCGGGATCTTCTCCGAGCGAGCGGGGCAGCGACAAGACTTGCAGCGCCTCTTCGACCGTCAGCGAGTCGAGCGACATCGACTTGAGCAGCGACGCGGTCCTGGGCTTTTCTCCGCCGAGCGACTCAGGGTCGCCCAGTTGAACGTAGGGCCCGAATCGCCCTGGCTTGGCGTAGATCTTCAGCCCACTTTCGGGATCGACCCCGAGCGGTGTGTCCCCCTTGGGCGCATCGAGCAACTCTTCCGCGCGTTGGATGCTGAGCTCATCGGGCGGCACGTCCTCGGGGACCGACGCTGTCTGCTCGCCCCGCTTCACGTAGGGTCCATAGCGCCCCGGCTTGACCACGATCGACTGACCGTCGGAGCCGACACCCAATGGAATCGAATTGATCTCCGCCGCGTTGATCTCACCCAAGTGATCACTGACCAGCTTCTTCAAGCCGGGTGCCGTGCCGTTGTAGAACGCCCGCAACCACGGCTCGCGCTTCTCATGCCCTTCGGCGATCTCGTCCAGATCGTCTTCCAGTTTGGCGGTGAAGTTGTATTCGACCAGCGTCGTGAAGTGCTTCTCGAGCAGGTTGATCACGGCAAACGCAACCCAGTTGGGGATCAGCGCTCCGCCTTTTTTCCAGACGTACTTGGCTTGGATCGTCTCCATGATCGAGGCGTAGGTGGAAGGACGGCCGATACCCAACTCCTCCAAGCGCTTGACCAACGAGCTCTCGGTGAATCGGGCGGGGGCCTGGGTTTGATGCCCCTTCGGCTCGAGCGTTGAAACCGCCACGCTGTCACCCTGTTTTAGCAGCGGCAACCGTTCTTCTTTCGTCTCGAGTTCGGCTTCGGGGTCGTCGGCACCTTCTACATACGCGCGCATGAAGCCGGGAAACAGGATCGAGCGCCCACTGGCCGAAAACTCGACGCGTTCGCCGCTCGATGATGCGGTCTCGAATTTGACCTGCACGCTCTGCATCTGCGCATCTTTCATCTGTGAGGCGATGGTGCGCTTCCAGATCAACTCGTACAGCTTCAGCTCGTCGCCGCGCAGCTCACCCGCCAGTTGATCCGGCGTGCGGAACGATTCACCTGCCGGGCGAATCGCTTCATGCGCCTCCTGCGCGTTCTTGACTTTGCGTTGGTATTGGCGCGGCTCCGAAGCGAGGAACTCGTTGCCGTAGAGGCTGAGCACTTGGGCCCGGGCCGCCGCGATCGCGGTATCCGAGAGGGTCGTGCTGTCGGTGCGCATGTAGGTGATGTAACCGCGCTCGTACAACGACTGTGCCACGCGCATCACTTGCTGCGCGCTCATCCGCAGTTTGCGGCCACCTTCTTGTTGCATCGTGGAGGTGATGAATGGCGGCTTGGGGCTGGATGTATACGGCTTGGTTTCGACCTGCGACACCGTCAGCGAACGCCCGGCCAAGCGCGTGGCCAAACCGCGCGCCGCGGTTTCGTCGAGCACCACCACGCTGTTCGACTTGAGCACGCCGCTGTCGTTGAAGTCTTTGCCGGTCGCCACGCGGCCACCGTTGAGGCTGGTGAGTTTGGCGGTGAACGACGGCTCGGTCGAGGATTGCGCCTCGATGTCCCAGTACGATGCGGAGCGAAACGCCATCCGCTCCCGCTCGCGCGCGACGATCAGTCGCACCGCCACGCTTTGCACGCGACCGGCTGAAAGGCCCGAGCCGATCATGCGCCACAGCACCGGCGAGACTTCGTAACCGTAGAGGCGATCCAGGACGCGGCGCGTCTCCTGAGCGTCGACCAACGACTGATCGACCTGGCGGCAATCGCGCAGCGCTTCGGTAATCGCACTCTTGGTGATTTCGTGAAAGACCATCCGTTTGATCGGGACCTTCGGTTTGAGTTCCTCGACCAGATGCCAGGCGATCGACTCCCCTTCGCGATCTTCGTCCGTCGCCAGGTAAAGCTCAGGGGCGTCCTTGAGGGCACGTTTGAGGTCGCGTATCACGTCGGGGCGGGTGACCACATAGAGCGGGCGGAAACCGTGGTCGACATCGACACCGAGCCGCGCCCAGGGCTGTTTCTTGAGCTGCTCCGGGATCTCCGAGGCGTTCTGCGGCAGGTCGCGGACGTGACCAACCGAGGCCCTGACCTCGAACCCTTCCCCCAAGAACTGGGAGATGGTCTTGGCCTTGGCCGGGGACTCCACGATGACGAGAGGCTTTCCCATAGGTTTTTCAGGGAAGCCGATGTCAGGGGGGGCTGTCAAGCTCGAGCCCGAGGGGGCGTCCCCCGCACGCACCGCCGGTCACTCCCCCAAACGAGACAGATGTGACTCTATTTCCTTGAGCCCGCAGCGCCGGAACGCCTCTTCCTCTCGAACCCGATTCAGCTCGGTTTCGCCGTTGACATTGACGATCACCATCGTCCCAGGCCCTTTGCCGTACAGGTTTTGGAAGTCGTAGACCGCTCCGATCACAGTCAGCGATCCGTCCTGAACCTTGGCCCGATAGGTGGCCAGCGCCTGCCGCACCTGGAAGTCGACGTTGGACTGAATGTTCTGCGCCCAACGGTTGTCGAATTCTCCTTCTTCACTGGTTCCGAGCCCGGGGAGCAGCGGTTCGAGTTCGTGGACGATGTCGGCGTCCTCCTCGTGGAAATCGCCCATGGCGGCTTTCACCGCGCCGCATCCGGTGTGACCCATGACCAACAGCACGGGGGTCCCGAGATGCTGAATCCCGTAGTCGACCGAACCTTGTGCGGTCTGCATCTGGTTACCGATGTCGCGCACGACAAAGAAGTAGTTGTCGGGGTTGCCGCCGAACAGTTGCGTTTGCACGCGCGAGTCGGAGCAGGTCAGAAGCGTCACCTTCGGCTGCTGCGACTTCGCAAAGGGGGCGAAGTAGCTGGCGTTGTGTTGCGAGGCGAACAGTCCATTTCCGGCCAGAAGTTGCGCCACGATCTCGGGCGCCTTCGGTCCTGCCCCACCCGTGCCTTTCGTGCCGCCGCTCTTTCGCACGTCGGCTGGCTTGGTCTCTGGTGATCGGGGGTCGACCCGCTTGGTGTCTGCCTGCTGCACGTCCGAGGCAGGGGACGGGTTGGCAGCGTGCTCGCTTGGCTCTGGATGAGTCGGAGTCTTGTCGCGAAGCGCGAGTGCTTCGGCGTCGGTCCTGGGTCGTGTTGTTGGAGACTGCGTCTGTTCTGCATGAGTGACACCAAGCAGCAACCAGACCGCGATAGAAAGAGCGAGCACAGGTGAGGGCCGGCGCATGATCAGGGTTCCCCGTCGTTTTGAACCCTCGCCCCCGCTCAGGTCCAACGGCAAGATGGGGCGGCGCTGAGGTTTGGGGCAAGCGCCCAATTGCAGTGGTGGGCGCGCGGGGTTGACCGTACTCACATCACCAGGGGTATCAAAGCGGATGCCAACAGTTCGTATTCATTCGAAAGTGTTTGTGATTGCGGCGATGCTCGGGACGGCCCTGACCGTTGTGGCCGCCGAGGATACCGGTCTCGCGGCGCGCGGCCGCTCGATCCCGGTACGCCCGCAACAACTCGTCGACCTCGACGACGGCTTGCCCCTCCCGAGCGCCGCCGGCCAGGCGATCGCCTCGTCAGGCGATTCTTCAGCGAGCGCTGCCCCCATCAGCGTGCGGTTTCGTTGGCCGCTCCTCAAACAAGACTTCCAACATAGCTTCAACTACGTCGATCTCGATTCCTCCTCCGCCGTGCTCGACTGGAATTGCAAATCGACCACCTACGATACGCATCAAGGGAACGACATCATGATTCGCGACTTCGTCGAGATGGACGAAGGGCGCTTCATCGTGGCGGCGGCGCCTGGCGTGGTGCTGCGCGCTGTGGATGGTTACTTCGATCGTGCTGCATTTCCGGGCAACGGTGGGCCCAACAACTTCATCTACGTGCAGCACGACGACGCCAGCAGGGGCTTGTATCTGCATCACGCCAAGTGGTCGTCGCTGGTCGGTGCCGGCGAACGGTTCTTCGAGGGGCAGCCGTTGGCAATGGTAGGCAGCGCCGGCAACTCCAGCGATCCGCACGTGCACTTCGAAGTTGCCGATGCCGACGGCACCACGCAGGAGCCGTTTGCCGGGGCCTGCCGCGCGGGAAGTTCTTTGTGGCAGCCGCCACAGCCCGCGCACGTCACCACCAACCCGATCGACGTCTACTCGGCCGGCATCACAATCTTCACGCCCGATATCTACACGATCAAGGAGCGCTATCCGGACGTCACGCGCGTACAACAAAACCCGGCGGCCAACGCGTTTTTCTTTTGGCATCGCAACACCGACATCCACATCGGTGATGTTTCGCGCGTGGTCTATCGGCGGCCCGACAACAGCATCTTCTCGGACGACAGCTTCACCTACACGACTGCTAGCGCCTACGACTGGATGTACTGGCAAACATTTCTGCCCGGCTCTGGGTCGCTGGGCGCGTGGAAGGTCGAATACTTTCTCAACGGAGTCTTGAAACTCACCAGAAACTTCACGCTGAGCGCGACGGCGTTTGCCAATCCGGTCGTCAACGCGGGTACTTTTGCCGTGTCGAAGGGTGTCGCCGGTGGAACCTTGAAAGGGTCCGACGCCGATAGCGGCGTGAAGAACTTCTCGCTCGTTATGCCGCCGGCTCACGGCGAGGTCCGGTTGTTCGGCCCGCGGCAAAGTCGTTTTCGCTACGTGCCGGAGAGCGGGTACAGCGGCAGCGACTCGTTTCAGGTGGGTGCGCAGGACAGTGAGTTCCGTAACAGTGCCGCCGCCTCGATCTCGCTCAGCGTGACCGCGGTGAAAGAGAATGTGTTGCGGCTCGAAGGGGATAGTGAGCAGGACTACATCGAAGTTCCGGCCACGGCGGCGCTGGACACACCAGGGAACGCGTTCACGGTAGAAGCTTGGATTCGGCCGGGAATCGGTTCGAATCAATATCAGCGCGTGATCGATCGGCGCAGCCCTACCGAGTTCGACGTGCGCGGTGTGAGCCTCCGTTTGCCGCCCGAACAGTGGGTCGAGTTTTCGCTCGGCCGCGGCAACGATGCGGCTTATTGCTACTCGATCGCCCAGTTGCCGCTGACGCGCTGGACGCACGTCGCGCTGACGTATGACGGCACCTATCAGCGCGTCTACATCAACGGTGCGCTCGATAACTTCTGCTTCGCACCCGGCGCTATTTCGTGGACTGGAACCGGCGCACTGCGAATCGGTGGAGGCTTTGGATCGTTCGAAACGTACCGCGGCGATATCGATGAAGTGCGCTGGTGGGCTGCGGCGCGCACTGCGGGCGAAATCGCCTCGGGGGCGAGCTGCTCGTTTTACTCATCGGCATTGCCGGCGACGTTGCGCGGCAACTGGCGCTTCAACGGCGACGCACTCGATAGCACCACCAACGCGCTGCACGGCACGCGAGTCGTCGGGGCCTCATTTGCGCTGACCGACGGTGGAACCCCGCTGCGCTGCGCCGGTGTGAATCTCGATGGCGACGCGTTCAGCGACAACAACGACAACTGTCCCTTGGTGTCGCAGGCGTCGCAGGCAGACAGCGACGGCGACAAGGTGGGCGATGCCTGCGACTTGTGCCCCAATGTTCGCGATCTGTCGCAAGCCGATATCGATCTAGATGGCGTGGGCGATGCCTGCGACAAGTGCCCGTTTGTCGTCGACACCGACCAAACCGACAGCGATAGCGACGGGGCAGGGGACGCCTGCGATCCGGCGAGCAGCGATGCGACCAAATCGGTTCCAGCCGCTGCGATTACCGTGAGTGCGACGCACAACCGCGTATCAGGAATCACGAACTTCACTTGGAACCTCGAGCCGAAGTCAGCCTCGTATGAGTTTTATCGCGGCACGCAGCCCATGGTGTCGGCCAGGTTCTACGGCACTTGCCAAAATTCGCGCGACGGAAATGTCAACGATACGCAGTTCGCGGAGAACGAAGCGCCGTTGGCGGGGAGTGCCTACTTCTACTTGGTGATCGGCGTAGCGGCCGATGATACACGCGGCTCGGCTGGTGTGGATGGCGCCGGAAGAGTGCGCGATCTGCGAGCCCGAGACTGTCGATAAGCCAAGCGATCTACCGTGCGCGATCTCGTCGCTGTCGGACGGTCGGCATCGTCGATCCGTTTGCAACTCGTGCGAGTAGCAGCGGATCGGGAGTATGCTGCGCGCGTACTCCGGCCTGCGCCGAGAACCGCAGCGCTCAGGAGCCTGCCATCACACTCATTCGATACGGAGGGACACCATGATCAGAACAGGTACGCGAATCGCTAGCCTCGCCGCGGCGGCGGCGTTTGCAGTTGTTACACTGGCCTCTCAGCTTCCCGTTCAGGCTGCCGACATGCGCGGGACGACCTGGACCATCACAGGTGCCGACAAGCTGCACTACGTCACGCGCGAGATCTCAGGAAACGGATTCAAGCGGACGATGGGGAACGAGAAGGACATCTTCCCGATCACGATCACGTTCGATGGCACCGGGACCGCGACGAGTGGGACCTTCTCGATTACTCAGTACGAGTCGTTCCCGGTGGTCGGCACTTGGAGTTCGACCAAAGAAAACAAGGTGACGTTGACGGTCGACCAAGCCCAGTTGCAAACCGATCTCACCAACGAGGTCTGTCCCGCCGCGAGTTGCGTCTTGGAGTCATCGTGGCTGCCATTCAAGGCCACGCTCCATCAGAGTAAGACAAGGATGAACTTGGAGTTCGTCGAACGGATCAAATGGACCAACCCCGATACGACCTTCGAGAAGCAGCGGTACATCTTTACCGGCAAGGGCCCGCTCGTCCTGACGCCACCTGCTCCAACGGGTTCCTCGCACGCCGCGCACCGAAGCAACAAGCGCTGATACGAAAGCCGGCAAGAGCATGCGGCGACGGCTCGGTCGCCGCAGCGCTCACGACAAAGGAGACACAGCATGAAGAAGTCCACGTTGCTGTCAGGTGTCATCGCTTCGGGGTTGATGGTTCTCGGGCTGGCATTCGCGGCGGAAGCGGCCAAGTCCGTAACGCTCAAGGGCGAGATCGGATGCGCGAAGTGCGCCTTCCAAGTCGCCGCGGAGTGTGCGACCGCAATCAAGGTCGAGGCGGAAGGCAAGCCGCTGATCTATTACTTCGACGCTGTCGCCGACAAGAAGTACCACTCGGAGACCTGCGAATCCGTACAGAAGGGTACGGTGACCGGCACGATCGAGAAGAGTGGCGACAAGTCGATCATCAAGGTGGCCTCGCTCGAGTACGAGAAGCCTTAGCTCGCAGCATGATGGGTACGACACGGGCGCCCTTTTGGCGCCCGTTTTTGTTGATGAAGCAGTGCTTGTCAGACGGATAGTTGCGACGGTAGGTCGATCACCGCGGCTCGGATCGAATCGCAACAACACGCGCGTTCCTTCGCTGCCTCGCCCTGCCATGCACCCGAGTTCCGCCTGAATCTCGGCGGATCGGCGGCGGATGTTGTCGAGACAGTGGTCTGCTCCGGTTTGGCTCCAGCTCCCATGCCGTGCCCATCGTCCTCGACCCACAGCAACCAGCGCGAACCGTCTGTTCGAGGGCCGAATTCTTCGCGCGTCGATCAGAAACAAAGTGGCGAGTTTCCCATCGCTGCCAATGCGTTCGAAAGCAGGTCTCGCTTCAACGGCAATGGCAGGGCGAGCTTCGGCCACGCCCGGAAGTTGCCAACAACTCCGAGACATCCGCGTCCACGCCATCTACCTGGGGCAGGAGCCGTGTGCGTTAGCGGCGCACGCCGGGATCTGGCGGGGGCGTTGGGGGACCTGCGTCCCTACCGCGACTCAGTCATCGGCCTAATCCCCATCAACACCTCCGCTTGAGCGGTTACCGATGCAAGTCGATTGGTACGCTGGAGAAGGTGCTCAATGCACCCTTGGGCGCGCGTGACCTCACGGTGTCATACACAGCAAGTTTTTCCGTGAGATCCTCAGCCGTCACACCCAGCGCGCTTGCAAGTTGATCGCGCGTACAGTTCGGACAGTCCTCAAGAATGAGAGCCGCGCGTAGGCCAAGTTCGAGTGTCGCACGGAACTTGTTGCCTTCTTCACTCGACACAAACCCTGAGTCATCACTGTCTGCCGCACGCTTCAGGAGCGCAACTACTTCATTCTCTCGCGCAACCTGCTGTGCGTTCCAAGATTCTACCTGCCCAACTGACGGAGAAGACGATGGGCACGCGGTGTTCAGGTAGTTCCAAAAGTAAGTCGAAGTAGTGGGATCTCTCTGCGCCGTCAAGATGATCGTTCTTACCTCGAGCTTGGCTATCATGCTGAGGCTGTCATGCGCCCTCTCGGACATCCCCGACGACCGCGCCTCTTGGCAATATCGCACTAGATCAGTGGGGTCAGACGACGATTTCGATTCACAACCGCACATGAGCAGTATCCCAGCTAGCCAGGCGACTGTGACAGTGTGGTCTCTCACGTCTTGCCCCTCCTGTGACCTGCCCTCCGAGAACTGAGCCGATCATAATGTGATCCCTCCGCATTCAGGAGCACCGATGAAGAGGAGTCGGTTCAAGTAAGAGCAGATCATCGGGGCGCTGAGGCAAGCGGATGGCTGGGCCGCGGTGTGCTTGGCGCCCATGGGGCGCGGTTTGGGTGAGGATCTTCCCGGGGCGACCACGAGCCGTGTGATGTAACGCAATCACTGGCGTGCTAGCCCTTGATCCGTCGATCTGTCGCGCGGACGATCCTCGTGTCCATCGAGAGAATCCACGCGGATTCACTAACGGCGGTGATCCGAAATCGAGTCATGACCTTCTCCGAGGGGCTGCCTGACTCGCGCTGGCACTATCTGGAGGATCTGTGAATCGCGACGATCGACGCTACTCGCTGGCGTATTGCCTCCGATGCGGCCATCGGGCGTATCGCCCGCGGCTTCCAGATCACCTGGAAGACACTTTCCCTATCGATTCGAGGGCCGCCAACGTTGTTCGAGTACCAGCTCGGTTTCACGACTGAAACGCGATCGGCTTGACCTAGGGCAAGTCTGGCCTTGATCGAGGCACCTGGCCGCACCCGCACCACCACCCGTATGATCCACGCGTCGGTAGGGGAAACCCCGCTATCGGCAGACCAAGAAACCATGAACCGTCTCCGCGCTATCGTCTTCCTTGGAATCCCGCTCTTGGGCGGGATCCTGCTGTTCCACGCGGCGCTGCTGTGGGAGCAGATCGAGTCCTCGAAGATCACCGAACCGTTGACGGCGATGCGTTGGCTGGCGGTACCGCTGGTCATCGGCGCGTTGGTTCTGATGCGGCGCCGGAGGATTTCGGTTTATCGCAGTCGGCCAGCTGTGGTCTTGTGGCTGTTGGTCGCGCTGCTGCATTTGGGTGTGGTGGGAGATGGTTCCACCACGCTGCTGGCTGAACCGATCGAGTTGATGCTGCTCGGCGCGATCGTGGTGCAGTTCGTCCTTCCGACACGCAATCGCGAGCAGCAATTGTCCGTGCTGCGCCTTCTGGCGCTTCAGATGCAGAGTTGTTTCCCAACGGCGTGCGTCGTCCCCGAGGGGTACTCACCCCGTCCGCCACCGAGCTGCTAAGAGTTCTTCTGTCTTAGCTCGTGAACGTGACGTAGCCCGACTCCGCTCGGGCT